>JBILVK010000093.1:0-11377 GCA_044370475.1 Bacteroidia bacterium | reverse complement strand
TTTCCCAAAACAAATTGGCTAAAAATAAGAAAAATTAACGGTTCAAATTGATGTAAATTTGTTGCATGCAACTAGACTCAAATCCAAAATCAAAAGTATCCAATGAGCTATTAGAGAAACTAACCGCTGTGGGCATTTCAAAAAGTTTTAAAGAAGGAGATGTGATACTCGATGAAGATTCTTATATCAAATCTATTCCCATTGTAACCAAAGGAAGCATCAAGGTTTTGCGCTCAGACGATGATGGAAGAGAAATTTTGTTATATTATATAAGAGCTGGAGAGAGCTGTATTATGAGCTTCCTTGGCGGCATACACCAAGACAAAAGCAAAGTAAGAGCAGTGGTTGAAGAGGATACAGAAATACTGTTTATACCCATAGAAAAAGTATCCTTGCTCATCAGAGATTTTCCAGATTGGTTAGATTATATTTTTCGTTTATACCACAAACGTTTTGAAGAATTGTTGGAGGTTGTTAACAGCATTGCCTTTAAAAAAATGGATGAACGTTTGCTCAATTTTATTCAGAAAAAATGCGCCCTATCAAATAGCCAAATCCTCACCATTACCCATGAGCAAATTGCCAATGAATTGGGCACCGTGCGTGTTGTAGTATCGCGCCTCTTAAAGCAAATGGAGTATGAAGGACTCGTTAAATTAGGTCGCAACAAAATCACCTTGCTCTAATAACTTTTAACGCTGCTTTGGTTCGAACCGAAATATGGCGCTTATATGTAACATATGTTTCGGATTTTTGCCAAGGCAAATACTAGATTTGGATTATATATATATAAAAGCATGCAAGCACATTGGGAAAAAAGATATGCAGAGGAAGCCTATGCATACGGCACAGATGCCAATGAATTTTTAGTAGAACAATTGGCCCATCTAAAGGCTGGAAAAATACTTTTTGTCTGTGAAGGTGAAGGTCGGAATGCCGTGTATGCAGCCAGTTTAGGCTGGGAAGTGGAGGCTTTTGATTTAAGTGAAGAAGGCAAAAAGAAAGCACTCAAATTGGCCCAGCAAAAAGACCAACTTATTCATTACCAAATTGCCGATGCTGCTATCATAGATTATCCTTTAGAATCTTTTGATGCAGTAGCGCTTATATATGCGCATTTTCCGGAAGAGATTAGAGAAAAGATTCACAAGAAAACTACTACTTGGCTTAAACCTGGTGGACATATTTTACTGGAGGCATTTAACCCTTTGCAATTAAACAATAGCTCTGGCGGACCAAAAGAGCTGAGCATGTTGTACACAAAGGAGATGATGCGTAAGGATTTTGAAGGCCTTGATTTTAGCTATTTGTCTGAAGAGAAAACGGAGTTAAACGAAGGTCAATACCATATTGGAAAAGCCGATATAACCCGAGTTGTGGCAGTAAAACCATAATATTTTTGTTATGTAACAAATGTAGCTGTCTACTTTTTTTCTTGCCCTCATCTTTGTACCACAAAAACAAAGCAAATGCATACTTATAAATATTGTTTATATGCAGCGCACTTGCAGTAGATTGGTAACATTTAAGAAATAAAATCAAAACAAATATGAGAATCGAGACAATTTTAAAAGAAGGAAAAGGCACAGTAGTAGATGTGCGCTCTCAAGGTGAATTTTTTGGCGGCAACGTAAGCGGCTCAATCAACATTCCACTTCAAGAAATTCCATCAAGAATGGAAGAAATTAAAGGGCTGAACCAACCCCTAATCCTATGCTGCGCGTCTGGAAACAGAAGTGGCAATGCACAAGGTTACTTGGCTCAAAACGGCATCGATTGTGTAAATGGCGGACCTTGGTTTGAAGTTGAATATCTTTTAAATCAAGCTAAATAAGATGATCGACGCACTTAAAAATATGTTGGGATTTGGACCCGCAGTAGACTTATCAGAATTGGTTAAAGGTGGCGCCATCATTTTGGATGTAAGAAGCAAAGCAGAATATGCTGGAGGCCATATACGCGGTTCTGTAAATATTCCATTGGATACCTTAGGTAACCATATCAAAAAATTAAAAGACAAAAACAAACCCATTATTACCTGTTGTGCTTCGGGCATGCGCAGTGCTTCGGCAAAAGGCATGTTAAAATCGAATGGACTAACAGAGGTTCACAATGGTGGTGGATGGATGAGCTTACAAAATAAAATATAATGAAATACCTTATTGTAGGAGCTGTGGCAGGTGGTGCAAGCACTGCGGCCAGATTGCGCAGGTTAGATGAACATGCAGAAATTATCATCTTTGAAAAAGGGGAATATATCTCCTATGCAAATTGCGGATTGCCATATTATATAGGCAATGTAATTAAGGATAGAAATAACTTGTTTGTGCAAACGGCTGCATCATTTAACCAGCGATTCAACATAGATGTTAGGGTAAAAACGGAAGTGCTTTCTATTGATGCGAAGAACAAAGTAGTAATTGCGCGCAACCAAAATACCTTAGAAGAATATGAAGAATCCTACGATAAACTGGTATTATCTCCGGGCGCTGAGCCTTTACGTCCGCCCTTGCCAGGCATTAACAATGCAGGCATATTTACCTTAAGAAATGTAACCGATACCGATTACATCAAAGCTTATGTGGATGCACATAAGGCAGGCAAAGCTGTAGTTATTGGTGCTGGATTTATTGGATTGGAAATGGCAGAAAACTTACACCATTTAGGGATGGAAGTGAGTGTGATTGAAATGGGCAATCAAATTCTGGCACCTATAGATTTTGCTGTAGCTGCCGAGGTGCAACAACATATTAGATCGAAAGGAATTGATTTAAGATTAAGTACCACGGTTGCAGGCTTTGAGAATGAAGATGGAAAATTAAAAGTACTGCTTAAAAATGAAGAGCCAATTGATGCCGATGTGGTGATTTTATCTATTGGTGTGCGACCAGATACAAAATTGGCAGTTGGGGCGCAATTGCAGCTTGGTTCGGCCAAAGGAATATGGGTAAATGAATACTTACAAACTTCTGATCCTAATATTTATGCCGTAGGCGATGCCATAGAATTTACCAATCCTATTACGGGCCAATCTATGAGTACTTATTTGGCCGGACCAGCAAACAAGCAGGGACGTATATGTGCCAACAATATGGTGCTTGGCAATAAGGAAAAGTACCATGGTGCAATTAACACTGCTATTGTGAAGGTGTTTGATATGACCGTTGCAACGGCAGGTACAGCCTCTAAACACTTAAGCGCAGCAGGCATAGAACATATAGTTTCTACCACACACAGTGGCTCACATGCTGGCTATTATCCAGGTGCAAAACAGATGACCATACAGATAGCATTTACACCCAATGATGGCAAATTATTAAGTGCCCAAATTGCGGGCTATGAAGGTGTAGACAAACGCATGGAATTATTGTCGCAAGCCATTAAACATGGTGATACCATATACGATTTAATGGAAATTGAACATGCCTATGCCCCACCCTTTAGTTCGGCCAAAGACCCAGTAAACATTGCTGGTTTTGTGGCAGAGAACATCCTTAGCAAAAAAATGAATGTGGTGTATTGGAATGAGCTTACAGAAATTGAGTTGATTGTAGATGTAAGAACAGAACAAGAATTCTTAAGCGGACATATACCTGGTGCCCTAAATATACCTATAGATGAATTGCGCACGCGTATACATGAAATTCCAAATGCAGAAAGAATTGTACTTTACTGTGCGGTTGGACAAAGGGGATATTTGGCCTCAAGAATTCTTACCCAACATGGGTTTAACAATACGTACAATCTATCTGGAGGATATACTACCTGGGTAGCAAGTTATACCGAAACCCATTTGGTTCATCAAAACATAAAAGAATTAAAAGCTAAATTGGCAGAAAGCATGAGTTTTTAGTTTGACCCAAAACGCCAAATTCATAAATCATCATTCAGTCCGATTGATTTAATAGTAATATCTTTAATGATATTATCTAATTCAACACTAGAAGAAACGAAATGAGTAACCCAATTCTTAAAATCTTCGCTATTTAAATCCTCCTCTTGCAATACTTGAACAATTCCTATCATTCGAGCTAATGGCGCTCTGACTAAATGAGATTGCATCCATGCAATTTCCCTAAGTTTAGCATTTTGATTTTCAATTTCTATAATGTGCTTTACCTTATCAGTAATATCTTGAGTAGCACCAATTAACTTTAATGCCACACCCTCATTATTTCTAATAATATAGGCCCTATCATGCACATAAGCGTATTCCCCATTTGATTTTAGAAAGCGGTGATCATGTTCCCAATAATGCTCATTTTTATTGGCAATGGCAGTCTCTAGGGAACTTAAAAGAGAATTCAAATCTTGGGGATGAACAAGATTTTTATAATTCAATTCTTCATTGTTTTGCATATCATTTTGGTATCCAAACAATTTTTCAAAGCCTTTGCCTGTCCGAACCACATTTCCTTGTACTATATCCAACTCCCAAATAGAGTCGTTGGTAGCCTTTGAAACCCAATGGTACCTTTCATTACTTTTTAACAAATCATTTTGAGCCTTAATAATCTCGGAAATATCGTGCGACACAACCAACATAGAAACAATATTTCCCTGATTGTCTTTCATAGGAACGGCATTGTTTTCCATCCACCTCGAACCTCCCTTTAAACCCTCAATCTCTATTGTTAATTTAACACTTTCCCCTTCAAAAACTTTTTTTATTAAATCCAAATATGGCTTATGATATTCTTTATTAATTAGGTCAAAAATATTTTTATCCTTTACAACCTCAAATCCATCTGCCTCAATCATTGCTAAACCAGCTGGATTCATTTCCAACAACCTACCCTCTTTGTCCAAAATCTTTATGCAACTTGGCTCCGACTTGTAAATGGCTCTATATTTAGCTTCATATTCTAACACCAAATTTGCCATCTCCTCTGTGCAATTTAATTGCCTTTTCAACTCCTCTTTTTCTTCCAGAATTGTTCGAACCAAATCAGCCAATTTATTTACCTCATAGGCCAAAATTTCAATTTCCTTTAAGTCAAGGATTTCGGAGTTTTGCCCAATTGAATCACCTAACTCCGGCCTATCCAAAATATCCAACGCACCTTTATTCAAGTCCAACCTATTTAACCTCCTTATGGTTTCCAAAATGCTCTTGAGCAAATTTACAGGCTGCATTATTTGGTGAAATTAGGGTGATAGAATCAATTACTCAAACACTATTAAAAATATTTTTTCGACAATTAATATCTCTTTTAATGCTATCTAAATTCAATTATATATTAAATTTTTTAAAATTAAAAGAATTTAACTTTCAAACAAAAATTTCTCTGACAAAAAATGGATAAAACGTTTTGGATTACAAAACATAGGTTTAAAAATTTTTCATTTGGGGTAAAATGAAAAAAAAACATAAAGGGGCTTTTGTTGGTTGCGGAGGCAGGACTTGAACTTACGACCGCTATCTATTGAATAGGAGCCAACGAATTATCACTGATTAGTTAATTTTGAAATTAAGTCCCAAATAAACTTCCTGCCATTGCCAGGTTTCAATTGCCTTTCCCTTTTCATAGTTTTAACAATGTCTACACCCTATCTGGAGGATATACAACTTGGATGGCTAGTTATAAAGAAACTCATTTTATTCATCAAAACATAAAAAAATTAAAAGCCACGCTTGCTTCAAGCATGAGTTTTTAATTGCTAACAGTATTGTTTTGAAGTATCAGGTTGCAGACTTCATCTATTAAAAAGGTAAAGTCGTCGAAGTTATTATTGGATAGCAAAATCAAATTGATATTTCTATCTTTAAAACGCAGAATCATGGTTGCGTAACCGGGCCAACCTCCCGTATGGTAAACCAAATTTTCTACGGCAGTACCTTGCTTTAAAAACACCCCATAGCCATAGTCAGCTGCTTTTCCATTGTTTAATATGTGATTGGTATATGCCAAATCTAATGAAGCCTTATTAACCAATAAATTATTTCTAAGCGCTTCATTCCAAATTTTAAGATCATTGAGATTCGAACTCACGCCATCGTCGCCAGTAATGCCATCCATATAGGTTACATACTTATAATTGGCCAAACTATCTGGTAACACAAATCTCTTCTGCGCTTGTGAATACACATAACCTAAGGCATAATTGGGCAAATGATTGCCACTTATTCGTCGGTTGTAAACGGTGGTTTGGTTCAGACCGATGGGAAGAAAAATATGCTTTGACAAATAATTTTGATAGCTTAAACCAGATATTTTTTCTATCAAAATCGACAAAATAACATAGCCAGTATTGCTGTAACTAAAATGTTCATTTGGTTTAAAAAGCAAAGCAGGCTTGTGTTTGATTAAAAGCGAAAGCACGTCGTTATTGGTGGCAAATTTTGATTTATCCCAATGCTTTTGGAGCAATAAAAAATAATCGGGCAGCCCAGCAGTATGCGTTAAAAGGTTGTCGATACTGATGCTATCATATGGAAAATCTGGAATGTATTTTTTAACATTATCCTTGTAATTTAACTTCCCTTGCTCTTGCAATTGCATGATGGCAATGGCTGTAAACTGCTTGCTGCAAGAGGCAAGTAGAAACAAGGTACTATCATTCAAGGCCTGCTTAGTATCATAATTGGCATAGCCAATGCATTTTTTATATACCACCTGCGTATCGCTGTTTAGCATGAGGCAACCATTAAAATTATTGCCGGCTTTTTGCAAATATTTTGCAACAATGGAATCTATTTTTGGTGCAAGCATACTTGCATCCAGGTCAACTTGTTGCGTGTTATTTTTCTTAAACACAAAAGTTGGATAGCCAAATCCCATGCCTTCAATTTTGCCCTTCTCAGAGAAATTAAAGTTTAGATAGGTGGTTTTTTCTGGATGCGATTTAAATTTTAAATGTGCTGTACCATTATAGATAGAGCCAAAAACCAAGGTATCTATACTGGCTGAACCAAACCTTTTATAAAAGGGCTCAAATTCCTTGCGCAACATCTTATCTGTGATAATTACTTTACCTACCCAAACCCATGGCTTTTGCATTAAGTGGTAGTCCTGCTTGTTGTAAGCATCTACCACTGTTTCCACGGAGCTTACTGCCCCAGTAAAATTTTCTATTTGCGCCTTGGCATGAAAGGTAAAACAACAGGCAATTATTAGGATTAAAAAAGGCTTCATTTGAGGTGGTTTTTAGGATCAAAAATATCCCCTTGCCATCTTCCAGAATTGTAAAAATCGAAAGCCAAACTTTGGTTGTTAAAATACTGACTGGGCGTCATACCCAATACTTCCTTAAATTCATGAATAAAATGTGCTTGATCAAAATAGCCATGTTGGTAACATAAATCTGTTAAGGACATGGCCGGATTAGGCCTTGATTTTAGAATTTTATTCATGCGCAAAATAGAGATCAATTCCTTGGGTGGTCGGCCCATACCTTTGTTAAACAGGTTTCTCACACTGGTGGTAGAGAGGTTAATTTTTTCTCCAATATGGGCCACATTTGTAAGTCCGTCCTCATAAATTAATTTCATGGCCTCCAACAACCTCAAATCTATTTTTTGGGCATTAAATTGCTTGGCTATAAAAGCCTCTATTGCCTCCAAAATCTGCACATCAGAATGCGCACCATAAACTTTATTGATAAGCGCATCTATGCCTTTAAAAACATCACGTGCATCTAAATTTTTTGTTTGAATAACATCGGCCATATTCTGCTGCAACAACAATTGCAAAAAATACGGTTTGAACCCAATCGCTATTTCTCTAAAATTTGGACTGATGCGAATGAAATCGGGTTTCTTAATAAGTCCGTACACCGAAACAACAGGAATTCTCTGCCATTCCTTCCCTATAAAAATTTCGGCTTTACCACTTAGAATAATAGAAACACCAACAATCCCATTGGGCGCAGTGCTATAAGTAACAGCCTTTTCATCTGTTTGCAGCTCATACACATCATACACAAATTGGTTCAGACATTTAAAATTGCCAAAAGCCAATAGACGAAAATTCATAGGGTAAATCTAGGCACAAAATGGGTAAATACCCAAATTGTCATTATAGCTAAATTCACTAAATACTTTCTTGAGTATAAATTCCTTTATTCGCTATCGTAGCCAAACTCTTTTAAAGTACGCGCATCATCACGCCAATCTTCTTTAACCTTTACGAATGTTTTCAAGAAAATTTTCTTTTTAAAGAAATGCTCCAGATCACGTCGGGCTGCAATACCAACATTCTTTAATGCAGAACCACCCTTGCCAATTAAAATGATTTTCTGACTATCGCGCATCACGTATAACACTGCATGAATGTGGATGATGTCTTTTTCTTCTTTAAACAATTCTATTTCCACCTGCACGCTATAAGGAATTTCCTCTTTGTAGCGCACCATAATTTTTTCGCGGATAATTTCTGCTGCCACAAAACGCTCGCTCTTATCTGTAAGTTGGTCTTGATCGTAATAAGGAGCACCCTCTGGCATATAATTCAAAATGCTTTTTAGCAAAGCATCTATGTTGAACTTATTTAAAGCCGAGATAGGAATAATCTCTTTGAACAACTTCATTTCATTCCAGAATGCAAGTTTGGCATCTAGTTGATCCTGACTAACACCATCAATTTTGTTCAGGATACAAATCATAGGCATTTTAACCACCTTTAACCTATCAAACAATTCCTGCTCCTCGTTTCTCACATCAAAATCGCACATGAAAACAACCAAATCGGCATCTTGCAAACTTTCGTTCACAAACTTCATCATATTTCCCTGCAGCTTATATTTTGGATTAATAATGCCTGGAGTATCAGAAAAAACGATTTGATAGTTGGGTTTATTGAGTATTCCTTTGATTCTGTGACGTGTAGTTTGCACCTTTTCACTAATAATGGAGAGCTTTTCGCCCAGCAGGGCATTCAACAAAGTTGATTTACCCACATTGGGTTTACCTATAATCGACACAAAACCAGATTGGAAAGACATTTTTATAATAATTAATTTGCACAGCAAAGAAACAACATTATCTTTGCAGTCCCAAAAAGATAGAGAATTAGTTTCTATTGGGACAAAAAGAATACCACCGTATAAAGATATATCGCGGAGTGGAGCAGTGGTAGCTCGTTGGGCTCATAACCCAAAGGTCGTAGGTTCGAGTCCTGCCTCCGCAACAAAGAAAACCAGCTTCGGCTGGTTTTTTCTTTTTATGGCTTTTGCTGAATATGTATTTTTTTATACCTGCTTCACAAATTCAAGTCAAATTTCTGGTTAAGTCTAAATTATCCATTTATGTGATATTTAGCATCTATAATGTGTAGCACATCATCGTTATACAATGATTGGTTAGCATATGAAATTGATTTGGCGTGCGCCAATTTGCCAATGATTATTGCAGGGTGTATATTGTATTTTGACGCACACTCCTCAACTCTTGAACTTGTTAAATAGTTTATATAAGGGTTTAGATAATTCATTATTTCTTCATGCTTAAGCTTTTTGGAGGCCAATGCATTGGCTTCAATTTCGAGGCTATTCAATTCACCGTCTCGGAGGTTGTCTAAAACAAAAGTTAAGTCCTTATTTAAATGCAATAATACATGCGCAATTTCATGTGCCACTGTAAACCAAAAATTATCAATTCGCTTATAACGCCCAGTATAAACTATTACAGGGGTTTCTTCTACCATAAATGCGGCACCATCTAAATAGGTTTTCTGTAAATGCGGTAGCACAAAAAATACCACTCCTGCCTTTGAGAGTTCTTTAATAAAAATATTCACCCCATTTTCCATGAGAGTGTATGTGAAAATGTTTTCGTATAGTCTTTCTAATTTTACTTTATTGTATGTACCAACCTTTATTTTTACAGCTTCAATAGTGGCTTTGCGGTACCAGGTAATTGCATAGGATGCATTAAATTGATTGTATGCTTCTGACTTTCTGGTTAGGTAAGGCAAATAATTCTTGTCTAAAATAGTAAAATCAAGCTTCTCCCAATTCCAAAACTGAAGTACCTGCTTTTTTAATTCATTTGCAGAGTCAAATGGTTTTAACCATCCTTTGTGCAACATATCTTTAATTGGCATTCGCTCATAAATTAGGCCTTTTAAATCTGCTTCTATCTCTTTTTTGCTCCTTCCTTGCACAAGCCACAATCGGTAGTTAGCATCCAAGTTGAGCCAATATTGCGGCGAAGTTTCAAATACTTCAGCCAAAATTTTTGCGGTATCGAGTGTAATGGGTTGTTTATCTTGGAGAATTTTATTTACATGTTTAGTTGTCATTCCAATCACTTCCGAAAAATCTTCCTGGGTCCAATTTCTATATTCCATTTGCTCCCTGATAAAATATCCCGGACCAAATTTCCGAGCTGGTTTTAATTTAACTGTTTGTTCCATTTTGTTCGTTTTTTAATCGTAGTGGTTCGTAATGTCGGTTAACAAAAAATCTCCAACGGTCTTTTCATCGTTCTTCCATTTAATCTGCATTTCAAGTCGGTATTTTAACTTTAACCGCATAGAATACAAATTAGAATGCCCTTGTAATTTCTCGAAATTCAAACCCTTATCGTTCCATAAATCATAAATTGAATGTGCAGCTTCAATTTGTTGAATTCGGGCAAAAAATTTGTCAATAATATCTCTAGAAAGCTTAAGTTTTTTTGACTTACCGCTTGTATATAAGGTTTCTAGTTCTTTGTTATTGAATTCAAATTCCATCAATAAATTTATGCAAAAGTAGGCATTAATTCTCAAAGTCAAATACAATATTGTACTAACAGGTAAATACTAATATTCACATTTATCGTAACAATTTATTTTTGAGCGATTTACAAAAAAAAATCATTCCATTAACCATGAATATTTTTAAAACAAACAATGGTTAAATTGTATTGGCTATTTTTCCTATATGAAGATACTCCTAAGTCCAAAGACAACACCGCCACAGATTCACAGATTTTCATTATAATACTGCCTCTGGCTGCTGGCCTCTGGCTTTTAAACCAAAGACTAACGACTCTACCTTCGCTAAAGTTTTCACCTTTCACCTTCGCAAAAGCTTCGGCGAACAAAGACGCTAAAGCTTTCATCTTCGCTAAAGCTACGATGAACAAAGACGATGAACAAAGTCGGCTGAAAATGCAAAAATAAGCTCTGCGGAATCTCCCCTAATCTGAAAAATCTGCGTGATGGTTTTGGCTAACAATGAGCTAAAAGCGAGCCTTCACAATAGCCTTAAAAAAATGGTTTTGTCATAAAAATAAATTGGGAGAACAAAATCAAGGATGCATTGTCTTAGAAACAAATATCATTTTTATGAAATCATTCTTCTTGAGCATCTTGGCCTTATTAGTATTCCAAATAAGCTTTGGACAAACCAATGTGAGCGGTGGAATATACACCAACACCACCTGGACACT
>JBILVK010000223.1:0-3070 GCA_044370475.1 Bacteroidia bacterium | reverse complement strand
GCATCTGGTGCATACTTCAAAATTTCTCCGCGTATTCTATTCCAAATATCCACCCTCCCTTGGTCGTATGCACTCCAAGCGGCAACATCGGTTCCCGTGTTCTTTTGGGTAAAGCCTTTCGATAAATCAAATCGATAACCATCCACCTGGTATTCTGTTATCCAAAACTTAATAACCCTATCTATAAAATCTCTGGTGGGCTGAGCATTGTGATTATAATCATAACCCACACCAAAGGGATGCTTGTCTACTTGGTTAAACCAAGGATTGTTGGCAGTAGGTTGTCCGTACTGACCCGCAGTAGGATCAAAATACATGCGCACCTGCGGGTTCTGACCAAAAGAATGATTTAAGGCAATATCTAACACAACCGCTATACCTTGCGCGTGACAAGCATCTACAAAAGCTTGCATATCTGCTTTGGTGCCATAATACTTATCCAAGGCAAAATAAAACATGGGATTATAACCCCAACTTTCATTGCCCTCAAACTCCATTACTGGCATCAATTCTATGCAATTTATACCCGTTCTTTTAAGGTAACTAAGGGTATCTTTTAAAGTCTTAAAATCATGCTTTCCAATAAAATCGCGCAGCAACATTTCATACACCACCAAGCGCTCAGCCTCCGGTTTTTTATAGCCTGTAGTTTGCCATACATAAGGCTTAACACCTGTTTGCAACACAGAAACTACCTCGGTAGTTTTACCAGTTGGATAGGGCTTTAAATTGGGATAAGTACTAGCCAAAATAAACTTATCGTTATTGGGATCGAGCAACTTCTCTGCATACACATCTGCCACCTTTAACATGTTTTGATCTATGGCATATTGAAAGCCATATTCCTTGCCCTTTTCCAAGCCATTTATTGTAAGCCAAAAATGCATGCCATCAGTGGTTTTATCCATAAAATAATTGGGCTGTAATTCCCAATTGTTAAAATCACCAATCACATAAATAAAATTCTTAAAAGGCGCGTATATCTTTAATATAACTGTACTGTCATTTATATAATTTATGCCATTCACCAATCCCGCCGGAGGCTCAACAATAGAAGGGTTTCTATGTTCTACAATATAGCTGGTATCGTATGCCTTTTCACCATTTGCCTCACCCACCAAAATTAAATTAATTCGGTTCGAACCAAGGCTCGAAAATAAACGATCGAGGTATAAGGAACTATCGTTTACAACAGAGTCTATTAATACCTGGTTGGCATACAATTTAAGCTGGCAATTTTGAGAAGCCGAAGCCCTAAACTTTACCGTATCTGTGGCATTGTAAAAAGAGGCCTTGGTAGGTGTATTTAGTTTCACCTGAAAAACACCTTGGTTAACATCCACAAAAATATCTCCGCCCGAACTCGTTTTGCCTGTTTTGCTTCCATCTGCGTTTCTAAATACCAAGGCTATTTTTAAAATTTGCTCATTGGCCGGCACACCATAAAAGTTTCTCAAATTTCCAATATTCAAAGTATATTGGTTGCTGCTACCTAAGCGGGTTAACAAGGCCTTTGGCAAATTGGTAGTCCAATTGGTTAATACATATTTCCAATCGCTCGAAGAAGTACTTAAATTGGTAATAACACCCGTATGGGCATAGATTGTAGATTGTCCCAACAAGCCTGCATTGCCTTGCGAAGCATCATAAGTAAGCACCACATTATTGGTATTGGCAGTAGCAAAAGGTGGCGATATGCTCACTATTTGCTGCGCCCAAACCATATTACCCAAAACCAGTAAAACTGCAGTAGCTAATACCCTAATCCTCCTATTCGTTTCCTTCATATAATCAAATTTCATTGCTACAAATTACGCATTTTCAAAGCTTATAAAAAATTCATTCACATCAGGTCTTTGTCAAATTATCCTTGTTTTGGGCTAACTCAAATCCTTATCACATGTTAAATTCCTTGTTGAATTCCAAAAAATCGCTTGGAACTTAGTGCCAATTGTAAACATGAAAACACATTCTAATAAAATATTATTAAGGAAATGCTGCGTTAATTTCGATTTAAGTTAAATATTTTCTTATCCAATTTGCAATGCTGTTCATTTTTATTAATTTGGTCGCCTATTTAATTCATACCCTATGAAAATGCTACCTCAATTTCTTTCAAAGCTTGCAATCTGCTTTGTACTATTATTTACTGTATCGAATCTACATGCATCACATATTATTGGTTCTGAAATTAGGTATCAATGTTTGTCAGGTACCCCAGGACAATATTCGGTTACTGTTAAATTGTACCGAGATTGTTCAGGGGTACAAATTTGTGTAAATTGTCCTACCTCACTAAGTTCGAGTTGTGGTATTGCTTTAAATATCAATGGAGCTCCAACACCTCCTAATTCAGGCCTACCAACAAGCCCATGTGGGGGAGTTAATTTTGGCACCCAAAACCTTACAGTAGTTCCAGTTGTAAGCGGATATGATGTAGTGCAATTATGTAATTTGGAAAAAACTATTTGCTCCAATTGTGGAACAAGAACACCAGGATCATTTACACCTGGAGTAGAAGTTTACACCTTTCAAGGTATTGTAAACTTTTCATTTATTCCCGCATCTTGCTGCTTAATCTCCATTGGTTTTAATACTTGTTGTAGAAACAATGCCATAACCACTTTGCAAAACGCCCAAGGATTAAATTTTTATTCAGAAGCCATCATCAATAGATGTGTAAGCCCTTGTAATAGTAGCCCAGATTTTACAACAGAAACAGATTTTGTTGTGCCTGCTGGCAAAGACTTTATCATGAACCTAGGTATTTATGATCCAGATGGCGACTCGTTAAGCTACCACATGGGTTCATCCCTTATTGGCCCCGGATCTAATGCCCCCTATTCTTCTCCCTATTCGGCTACTGTACCTTTTCCTTACCTTGGTGCTCCGGCACAAAGTCCACCAGCAACTCCACCATTAGGTATCAATATTGACCCTGTTAATGGTAATTATCGGTTCAGACCTATGGGTAATTTTGTTGCCCCAATTGTTATTGAGGTTAAGCAATGGAAAAAAATAAATGGCGTAACAACTTTTGTGGGAATGACAAGGAAAGACCATCAATTTT
>JBILVK010000092.1:0-11505 GCA_044370475.1 Bacteroidia bacterium | reverse complement strand
ATTTCCAAGGTTTAGGGTTGAACCTATACAAAAGAAATTTGCACCTGTGATATCTGCAACAACTGGACTTCCATTAGGAACAATAGGAATTGAGAATGTATTTACAGCTACTTTTTTAGTGGTGAACCAAGTATTCATGGTACGTTGATTTCCACTTGGATCGTTCCAACTGTGGTGACCCGCACCTGTTGTACCACCTGTTAAAGGAGCACTCGCTGCCACACCCGTAAGGTTGGTAGAACCACCAGACAAATTTGCATCATCCCAATAAACTGTCATTGTTCCAATACCAGCCGGACGAATAATAGAGGCACGGTAACCGCTTGTGTGTTGTTCTGCATCATACACCGGAATGTGAAGCGTACCCACCTTGGTAGCAAACTCTAGTTTCACATTGGTATTATTTGCTACATTATTTCCCAAACCATCTTTTCCATCCCAAGCAATACAATTTAATCCAGAAACCACATTGGCCTCTAATACCCTATCTATAGCATCGGTGTATGAACCATTGTTATTTAAGTCTAATTTCAGCTCAGCTAGGGCCTCACCATTCACCGTAAAATTGAAACAATAGTTTCCAGGACAACCTGTTAAAGAATTAAAAGAAGCTGTTCTATTCGCATAATTTGCACTTGGGTATGCACTTAAATCTGGGTTGTTTAAGAATATTTTGTATTCTGGTCTTTCATTAGGATCGCCTGAACCAAAGTTTTTAGATTTACGGTCTTGAATAATATTTCCTGTATTTCCAACTCCCGTAGAGTTGGCAAAAATCCTAAAATAGTAAGGCGAAATTCCATTTAAATCCACTTCGGTTACAACCGAATCTTTAGAATAAACATACATACTACCCACGCAGGTATTAGGTGGCGTGTAACCATTAGAGTTAAAACCCCAATAGTACGACCATAATCTACCTTTTTTAACACTTGAGTTAGCAGTTCCGTTGGCAACGGTAATATCATAATAATCTAAAAATATTTCATCGGTATTGGCGCTTGAATTGGAAGTATTAAATTCAATATAAAAATCGCCATTGTAGCGAGTAGCTGCAGCGCCATTTAAATTAATAGCGGTTGCCGTATAACCATTGGTGTTTCCTGTAAGGTTACTTGGACCAATATTGGCTTGTGCCCAAGAAGTAATAGCTCCAGTGCCAGAAGAAGGTATTTGTGTTGGACCCACAACCACAGTTCCATCTGGCCTTTTAATTCTATAATAAACAGACCCCGAGGTTGCCTCTTTAAAACCCACATAGATTTTCTCTGTGGTATAATCGTTAATATGAATATATAACCTATCGTTCACGCTGGTGGCTGTCCAACCCGCAAATGTGGATGCAAAACCACCCTGATTTGATCTGTTCACTTGCAATTGAACATTGTTAGACCCGCTGGTTGGCACCATTTCTTTGGTACCCTCTGCTCTGGCGGCATTTGGATTTACCCCAAATAAGCCAAAGGTAAGTAAGCCCAAAACTGTCCAAAATTTTATTTGTGTTTTCATAATTTTTGCTGTCGAATGAGTGAATTTGTAAGTACGAATTTCGTTTAAAAAAACCCTAAAACAACATTAACCCAGTGGCATCATTCCACACGGGTTAACAGGTTGTTCAATTAAACCAACAAGCTTATTTTAATTGACTAATTTAATTTGCTAGCTACCATAACGCCAGGTTTAACAACAACTTCCTCCTGTGCACCATTAAAATAGATATACATTTTCTCGTGACTATTTTGCATGGTAACTTTGGTAGTGTGTTTTTCACCAGCCTTTAAAAATGCTTTATAAAAAACCTCAGCATTTGCACTTTGGATCAATAATAAACCAGAAGTCTTAGGAGTAATTTCTACGCCCATTTCATTGGTGGTTGACCATTCAAAGTTTGAAGCAACTTTAACATCTCTGGTTTTGGTAACTTCGGGTGATGCTACAGTTTTATTTTTTTCGTAACGTTCAACTAAGTCTTTTTTGCAAGAGGTTCCAAAAAGAGTTACTAGGCTAAGGATGATGATTAAGTTTTTCATGTTGTTTCGTTTCCATCTGTATGACAAAAATTGTGGCACAATATTAAATACCTGATTTACTGATATTTAAAAAATATGCCAAAACAATTTAAATCCCATTTTGAAACAAACTTCCAAAATTGAACAGCTTTAAATTCAAAAAATACTCAAAAAAGCCTGTTTTAAATAAAAATAGCAGCAAGGCCTAATAAGTAGCCATAGAATTTTGTTATTTGCAGGTATGGAAAACAAACTATTTGAAATAAAAGACCTTTTACTCAAAAAATCGTCGGCCAAACAAAAAGCGTTTCGTTCTACCAAGGAAGCATTTACCTTATTTAAAAGCGCTGCCGAAAGAATCTCAGAAAAATTACATAAAGAAGTAACTCAAATAGACGCCAATGTAGAGGTGAAATTCTACGAGAAAAGTGAATATGAGATGCATTTGAAATTTAGTGGAGACACACTGGTTCTGATGATGCACACCAATATTTTCGATTTTGAGCCAAACCATTTTATACACCAATCTGACTATATAAAGAGCGATCCTATGCGCCAATATTGCGGCATGATTCAGATATACAATTTCTTGGCAGATAGCATTAAATATAACCGTGAGGGAGATTTGGGTTATTTGGTAGGGCGTGTTTTTGTAAACAATGAAAAGCATATCCTGGTGGAAGGGAAAAGGCCTCTATCGTTCCAATATGGAAATATTGAAAATACCCTACTCGAAGAAAGTGTGGCAGAAAACATCCTGATAGAATCTATTCTCTATTGCATCAATTTCGATTTAATAGTGCCACCCATGGAGGCAATGAGTTATATTTCTTTGGAGCAAAAAAACATGATGAGTTACAGCAGCGGCATGCCAACAGGAAAAATGTTAGGCTTCCTGAACCAAAGCGATAGCGACCCAAATAATTAATCAGAAAATAAATTGCTTTTTTGCTCAAATTTTATCCCAGATGTTGGATAAAAAAGAGGATGAAAACCGAGCTGAAATCTGCCAAAATCGGGGACAATTAGCCATTAATGGCACTTGATAGCGAGATACATAGGTTCAGACCGAAATAATGCATGCCATTATGGCAAAAAAGGATATTGGATTAATTTATGTCAATAAGGAAAAATAACATAAATTTACCGCCCTGAGCATTTATTGCTTGGCATACTTAGAGAGAACCTATACATATGATTGGAAGCATTTTTAAAGGAATTACCAAAATTTTTGGAAGTAAATCGGATCGCGATTTAAAAGAATTAAACCCCATTGTTGCACAAGTTGGTGAAGCATTTGCAAAATTACGCGACTTAAGTGATGATGAACTTAGGGGGAAGACTCAATATTTTAAAAATAAAATTGCTGAGGGATTAAAGGCAATAGATGATGAAATTGAGGAGATAAAAAAAGAATCACAGGTTGAAGATATTGATTTGGTGGCGAAGGATGATTTATTTAAGCGTATTGATGTCCTTAAAAAGAAAAGAGATCAGGACCTTGAGTTAATCCTCAGTGAAATTTTGGCTGATGCTTTTGCGGTGATAAAAGAAACTGCGAGAAGGTTATCTGAGAATCATCAATTGGTGGTGAAAGCCACAGATTACGATAAGGAGTTGAGTGCGTATACCCGCATTAAAAAGCCAGTTACCATAGATGGCGATAAGGCCATTTGGTCTAACACTTGGGAAGCCGCAGGGCAGGTGATTACTTGGAACATGGTGCATTATGATGTGCAGTTGATTGGTGGTATGGTTTTGCACAAGGGAAGAATTGCTGAGATGGCAACTGGTGAGGGAAAGACCCTGGTTTCTACATTGCCTTCGTACCTTAACGCATTAGCTGGATTAGGCGTTCACATTGTAACGGTGAATGATTATTTGGCACGTCGCGATTGTGAGTGGAATGGTCCGCTATTTGAATTTCACGGCTTACGCGTTGATTGCATAGATTACCATCAACCCAATTCTGCAGAGAGAAGAAAAGCTTATCAGGCAGACATTACGTATGGTACCAACAATGAGTTTGGTTTTGATTACCTAAGGGATAACATGGCCAATAGCTTAGACGAATTGGTTCAACGCAAACACCATTTTGCTATGGTGGATGAGGTGGATTCGGTGTTAATTGATGATGCCAGAACTCCATTGATTATATCTGGTCCGGTGCCAAGAGGCGACGACCAACAATTCTACGCTTTGAAATCGCGTATAGAAAAATTGGTGAATGCGCAAAAATCGTATTTGAATACTGCGCTATCTGATGCCAAAAAATTAATTGCCGCAAACAACGATAAAGAAGGTGGTTTTAAATTGCTACAAGCCTATCGTGGTTTACCAAAAAACTCTACTGTAATTAAGTTTTTGGGCGAGCCAGGCATGAGACAAATATTAAACAAAACAGAGAACTATTATTTGCAAGACCAACAAAAGGAAATGCATAAGGTAGATGCTGATTTGTACTTTGTGATTGATGAAAAAATTAACTCAGTTGACCTAACAGAAAAAGGAGTTGAGCTTATTACCTCATCTGGAGAAGACCCTCATTTCTTTATTATTCCAGATGTAGGATCGGAGATTGCAGAATTAGAAAAATCGACTTTACCAGAAGAAGAGAAAATTAAGCATAAAGAACAATTGATGCTTGATTTTACCATCAAATCTGAACGCATCCATACCATCAATCAGTTGCTAAAAGCTTATTGCATGTTTGATAGGGATGTAGAATATATTATTCAAGATAGTAAAGTAAAAATTGTAGATGAGCAAACGGGACGTGTATTGGATGGAAGAAGATACAGCGACGGATTGCACCAAGCTATTGAAGCCAAGGAAAATGTGAAGGTGGAAGCCGCAACACAAACCTATGCAACAGTTACTTTACAGAACTTCTTTAGGATGTATCACAAACTATGTGGTATGACGGGTACAGCAACCACAGAAGCAGGTGAATTCTGGGAAATTTACAAATTAGATGTAGTAGAAATTCCAACTAACCGCAATATTTCACGTAAGGATGAAGAAGATGTTATCTACAAAACCAAACGTGAGAAATACAACGCTGTAATTGATGAGATAGTAAAACTTACTGAAGCTGGTCGACCAGTATTGGTGGGTACTACCTCGGTTGAGGTGAGTGAGCTCTTAGGAAGAATGCTTTCTATGCGTAAAGTGAAGCACAATGTATTGAATGCAAAACAGCATCAACGTGAGGCGGATATTGTAGCAGAAGCTGGACAAAAAAGCTCAGTAACCATTGCCACCAACATGGCAGGTAGGGGTACGGATATCAAGCTAGGAGAAGGCGTAAAAGAAGTTGGTGGTTTGGCCATTATTGGTACAGAAAGACACGAGAGTAGACGTGTAGATAGGCAGTTACGCGGACGTGCTGGTAGGCAGGGCGACCCAGGTTCATCAAAGTTTTATGTTTCCTTGGAAGACGATTTGATGCGCTTGTTTGGTTCGGAAAGAATTGCCAGCATTATGGATAAATTGGGGATGAAAGAAGGCGAAAACATTGAGCATTCTATGATCACCAAAAATATTGAACGTGCACAAAAGCGTGTGGAGCAAAACAACTTTGGCATTCGTAAACGCTTGTTGGAATATGATGATGTAATGAACTCTCAAAGGGAGGTTATTTACAGCAAGAGACGCAATGCGTTGTACGGTGATAAATTGGCCCTTGATATTAGCAATATGCTTGCAGATACTTGTGAGGAGCTAGTTGAGACCTACCAAGACCAAAAGAATTATGCCGAATTTAAGTTTGAGGTGATGCGCATTTTTGCTCATGAACCAAGCATTAAAGAGGATGATTTCTTGGGAGGTAAAACGCAAGTGTTAGGAGAGCAATTGTTTGAAGAATTGCTTGCACATTATCATAAAAAGACCCATGACATGGCGCAAGTTGCTTGGCCAGTTATTCAAGATGTATTTAACAACAGAGGAGATCAATTTGAGTCTATAGCAGTGCCAATTAGTGATGGAATTCACAATATGCAAATTCCAGTTAACTTGAAAAAGGCATTTGAATCTGAAGCAAAAGAAATTGCAAAAACGTATGAAAAGTTTGCTTCTCTGTTTGTAATTGACAATGATTGGAAAGAGCATTTGCGCGAGATGGACGATTTAAAACAAAGCTCTCAAAATGCAGTTTTTGAACAAAAAGACCCATTGTTAATTTACAAATTAGAATCATTCAACTTGTTTAAGAGCATGCTATCTCGCATCAATAAACAAGTATTGGGCATGTTGTTTAAAGGCTTTATTCCGATTGAGAGTGCCTCTGAAGTAAAGAAAGCTGAAGAGCCTAAAAAAATTGATACCAGTAGGCTTAAAACATCTAGAACAGATGATTTAGCTGATAGTCAGAGAAACAATCAGGTGGCAGCACAAGGAGCAACAGAGCCTCAAAAACCAGCTCAAGTGAAAGGAGTAGTTAAAATAGGAAGAAACGATGTTTGTCCATGTGGCAGCGGAAAGAAATATAAATCGTGTCACGGAAAAGACGAATTGATGTAAAATTACCATGAGTATAGCCAATCACATTGAACATACCAATCTTAAGCCAAATGCTTTGGCCAATGATATTATACAACTTTGCAATGAGGCTGTAGATAATAATCTTTATGGAGTTTGTGTTCCTCCTTATTATGTACAATTGGCAAAAAAAACCCTTAAAAAGAATGATGTAAAAATCATTACAGTGGTGGGCTTTCCTTTTGGTTATAACACAGTCTCGAGTAAAGTAGAAGAAACCAAAAAAGCCATTACCGCAGGGGCCCATGAGATAGACATGGTGATGAATATTGCTGCCTTTAAAAGTGGTGACATTGCCTCGGTTCAGAACGATATACAGGCTGTAATTACGGCCTGCCATTTACAAAACAAACATGCCAAGGTTATTATTGAAACTTGCTATTTAACCGAAGAGGAAATAAAAACCATTTGCAAAATATGTGCAGATTGTGAGGCAGATTTTGTAAAAACTTCAACAGGATATGGACCTGAGGGTGCAACGGTAGAGGCAGTGAAATCGATGCGCAAATACTTACCTGCTAAAATCCAAATTAAGGCAGCTGGTGGAATTAGGACAAGGGCCTTTGCTGATGAGTTAATTGCGGCAGGAGCCAATAGAATTGGCACTTCTGTGGGCGTTGAATTACTTGGACATAAATCAGAGGACTAAAAATGAAGGCAATAAGAATCATATTTTTATTGGTGCTTTTACCTATGGTAAAATTGTATGGACAAAACAGAGTCAAGCTTATTTCTGACCCCAAATTAGACTCTTTAGTTGCCAAAAACATTGAGTTAAGTAAAAGTCAGCAAACCATTGATGGCTATCGCATCCAATTGTTTTCTGGTTCTGAACGCAACAATGCAAATGCCTTAAGAGGTAAGTTTAAAACAGAATATCCAGACCAAAACGTGTACCTCATTTATCAGCAACCCTATTTTAAATTGCGTGTGGGCGATTATAGGAATTTGATTGAGGCTCAAGAAATGTATTTAAAATTGCAAAAATCTTACGGACAATTATTGATTGTTCCCGACAAAATTAATTTACCAAAATTATAATTCATCTTATGAAATTAGTTACTTATACCAAAGACAATAGCACACTTTTAGGAATATACCGCGAAGGAAAAATCTGGGACATGCATGCATTAGATGCTGGTTTACCTAATAACATGGCCGATTTTTTAAAAGGAGGCGAAAGCCTAATGAATGCTGCAAAAGTTTGGGATGCTAAACTTGCAGCCAATCCAGAACTCCATGCTTGTATAGAAGAAGCTGCTGTTAAATTAGAAGCACCTGTTCCTAACCCAAGCAGTTGCAGAGATGGCTATGCTTTTAGGCAACACGTAGCTGCTGCAAGAAGAAACAGAGGAGTTCCAATGATTCCAGAATTTGACCAATATCCTATCTTCTATTTCACCAACCACAATGCGATTCAAGGTCCGGGCGAAATTGAATGTATGCCAGATCATTTTAACAAACTTGACTTTGAATTAGAGGCCGCCATTGTTATTGGTAAAAAAGGAAGAAACATTACGGCAGCGCAAGCAGACGAATATATAGCAGGTTACATGATTATGAACGACATGAGCGCACGTACCCTGCAAATGGAAGAAATGTTATTGAATTTAGGACCTTCAAAAGGCAAAGATTTCTCTACGGTTATTGGTCCGTATTTTGTGACCCCAGATGAGTTAGAACCATACAAAATTGCAGCTAAACCTGGTCATGTAGGCAATAGCTATAACCTTAACATGAAGTGCTGGGTTAATGGCGTTTTGGTAAGTGAAGGAAGTGTGGGCGATATGGATTGGACCTTTGCTGAGATTGTAGAACGTTGTGCTTACGGAGTAGATATTTTACCTGGAGATGTAATTGGTTCTGGCACGGTTGGTACAGGATGCTTCTTAGAGTTAAATGGCACTGGCTTATTAAATGACCCAAGCTTTAAACCACAATGGTTACAAGATGGAGATGTAGTTGAAATGGCCATTGAAGGTTTAGGACATTTATCTAATACCATTAAAAAAGTAAATACCGATTTTAGCATCTTAGCTTTGAAAAAAAAGGCGGAATAAATTTCCGCTTACCTCATCCTATTTCCTTTCCTGTATTTGCGGGTGACAAATAAAATGTTACTGCGGTGTCTAGCGTTTGGCTTACATCAAGTAAACATGTTATGAAAACCAAACTAATGCTAGGGGGATTTATCTCCCTGCTTGCCGCATGTGGCCCATCGGCAGAAGAAAAATCGAAGGCAGAGCTACTGGCCTCCGAGAAAAGATTTGATCTTGCTATGACAGATTCTGTGATAGCAGAGGCTCCCGCTTACCTAATTTCTGAACACCACTTAAAAGGCAAAACCAAAGACCTTAATCATGCAGTGGAGTTCTTAGAAATGTACACCAAACAAAGAAATGGCTATGTAGAAAATTCTACCACCACCAGAGAAATCTTGGGTGAAAGTAGTTTACAAATTAGTGAAGACACCCTGGCCAAAATGAGCAATTACAGAATGGTGGCCGAGTTAAAATTACGCATCCCTTATTATTTACTAGACAGTGCCATGCTTCATTCTAGCTCCCTCCTAAGCTATGTAGACCAGCGCTCCTTAAGCAATTATCATGCAGAGGCAGATTTTATAGCCAACGGTCTGAACCAAGCCACACATGAAATAATGATAGAGACAGAAGAGCAAGCTGTGCAACAAACAAAACCAAAACATCAAACGAGATTGGTTCAGACAGAAAGAAAAAAGCAATACCTTTTACAAGCCAATGCTGCCCAAATAGACAACTTAAAATTGCGAGAGAAAGTGATGTATGCAACCCTCAACATTTCATTGTACGAAGAAGAAAAAACAGAGATTGAAAAGCATCTTATCTTGGAGCAATTAAAGCCTTACGAACCTGGCTTTTTGAGTAAATTATGGGGCAGCATTCAAGAGGGTGCAAGAGGATTGGAGAGCTTAATTTTAGGCATAGTTAGCTTGTGGGCCTGGATATTAGCGGCATGGTTAAGCTATAAGGCATATAAACACTTTCGCAGAAATTTGGCTCACATGTAAACAAAAAATCGCCTGCCTTGTTCCTACTTATATGAAGAAATATTTGATTATAGGAGGACAAGGTGGGATTGGTTTTGCACTCACAAAAGATTTGCTTGCCAAGCAAGAAGAAGTGATTGTTTTTGGCAGGCAAATAAAGGAAGATAAATGTTTGCCTGGGGCAAGTTATGTAAGCTGCGATGTTACCGCCCCTATAAACGAATTTCCTGAAATTGAAGGACAAATTGATGGATTGATTTATTGTGCAGGCACCATTGTTTTGAAACCTTTTAGGGCATTGAAACAAGAAGATTTTTTAAACGACTTACATATAAATTATTTAGGAGCCATTAAGTGTATTCAAAAATATCTACCTAATTTGCAGAAAAGTGAGGCGGCTTCTATCGTTTTGTTTAGCAGTGTGGCGGTGCAAAAAGGCATGAGTTTTCATAGCAGCATTGCTGGGGCCAAAGGTGCAATTGAAGGCTTAACGGTCTCTTTGGCGGCAGAATTTGCCCCTAAAATTAGGGTAAATGCCATAGCTCCATCGCTTACCAATACAGCGCTTGCAGAGAAGTTGGTGAACACAGAAAGTAAGTTGCAATCTGCTGGTGATAGGCATCCAATGAAACGCATTGGAGAGCCAAAAGACATGGTAGATGCTGTAAATTACTTGTTAAATGCTTCATGGGTGAGCGGACAAATACTGGCCGTTGACGGGGGTATGTCGACAATAGGAAATTGAAATGGAAATAAAAATTACCGCAAAGGATTTAGCTGGATTTGAGAAACAAGACCGAACCAATTTGGTGAATGGATTATCTGGGTATAAATCTGCCCATTTAATTGGCACAACCAATAAAAAAGGTGAAACAAATTTAGCTATATTTTCCTCTGTGGTTCATATTGGTGCTAACCCTGCACTAATGGGTTTTATTCAAAGACCTGCAAGTGAAGAAAGGCATACCTATGAGAACATTCTTGAAACAGGTGAATTTACCATTAACCATGTTCCATTAGAATTTTACAGAAACGCCCACCAAACAGCAGCTAGGTTTACACGGGAGCAAAGTGAATTCGACTTATGTGGTTTTACCAAGCAATATTCTGATGCATTAAAAGCCCCTTATGTGTTAGAAAGTCAGATAAAAATTGGACTCAAACTAGAAGAAATTGTGGAGATAAAAGCCAATAAAACTTTGTTGGTGATAGGCAAAGTAGAGGAGATTTTTTTAAACCCAAGTTTTGTGACAGAATCGGGGGCAATAAATTTGAGCGCAGCACGTACTATATTGGTTCACGGAATAGAAACATATTATAAAGCTGAACAAATTGGGGTTTTGCCTTATGCAAAACCTAATTTAAACGTCTTACAAAAAACAACAAATGAAAATTAATTTTAGCATCATACTTGGGTTCTTATTTGCAGCACTAGGCTGCCAATCTCAACCCGAAAACAAAAAAACAACGAAAGAAATGGTACAAATAAATGAAGAAGAATTAGACACCGCAATTCTTGGGGCAGGCTGCTTTTGGTGCGTGGAAGCGGTTTTTCAGCGCATAGATGGGGTTGAAAAAGTAATCTCAGGATACAGCGGAGGTTTTATTAAGAATCCACCCTACAGGGAAGTTTGCGAAGGCACCACAGGTCATGCAGAAGTATGTTTGCTGAAATATGATCCCAAAAAAGTGTCATTCGAAACCTTGCTTTCTGTTTTTTGGCAAACACATAACCCAACCACTTTAAATAGGCAAGGAAACGATGTAGGCACCCAATACCGCTCGGCCATATTTTATATGAACGAAGAACAAAAAATATTGGCAGAGAAATACAAGAAAGAATTAAGTGAAAGTGGCGCCTTTAAAGACCCAATTGTAACGGAGATTGCGGCCTATACCAATTTTTATCCGGCAGAAGACTACCAC
>JBILVK010000221.1:0-3119 GCA_044370475.1 Bacteroidia bacterium | reverse complement strand
CCGATTAAGAAATAGAATCTCTCATGAGTACTTTGGTATTGATTACGAAATCCTTTGGGATATTTCAACTAAACATTTACCGCAAAACCTTGAAGACATTCTTTTGGTGCTCGAAAACGAACGCTAGAATTAATAATTCAAATAGAAAGTACAAGTAATCAAGGTACTAGATATGTCCCGAAAACTTATTGAAAACTCTTCAAACATATTAATTGAAAATTTTGCTTGACGAGCTTTCTTGCAACCCATTAGCCTTTATCAAACATTTTTAAAATTAGGAACTTCCCTTCAAAGCATCAAAAGCAATATTTCAATTAAACAATTGTTGTAATCGAGAAAATTATTATTTTGCTTCTATTAAATAGGCAGAAATGAACGAAAATAATAACCTCTCCCAACAAGCAATTGATATTGCCATTAGAATGATTTTGCTATTTGCATTGCTCTTTTGGTGCTTCCAAATTATATCCCCTTTTCTCATGCCTGTTTTGTGGGGAATCATCATTGCCATTGCCCTCGACCCTGTTCAGGAACTTTTGCAGAAGAAGTTTAAAATGAGTCCCAAATGGTCATCAATCCTCATTACCCTATTATTATTGGCCATTGTTTTAGTGCCTACTATCATGTTCTTTTCCAATACCACCAAAACCTTGTTGGTATTAAAAGATAAGTTTGCAGCAGAAGGTTTTGTATTGCCTGAACCGCCTCAATTCCTGCTCGATTTACCCGTGATTGGAGATAAAATACATGATTTTCTAGGTTCCTTTAATACCAATGTAGAAGAGTTTGTTAAAACCCACCAAGAAAAAGTAATTGAGGTGGGCAAAAAAATTATGACCACCCTCATTGATGCTGGATTAGGCATCGTACATATCTTGATATCTATTATTTTATCTGGTGTATTTTTAGCCATTGGCGACCAAAAAGGAATTACCATAAACCTCTTTGATAAACTTGTAGGCAAGGATGGCCATACCTATGTGCAACTCATTGTGCAAACCATTAGAAGTGTGGTAAAAGGTGTTTTGGGTGTTGCCCTTATGCAAACCATTTTTTTTGCCATAGGCGTTTTTGCAACAGGTATTCCACATGGCGCACTTTGGGTTTTGCTTTGCTTATTTTTATCCATTGTCCAAGTTGGACCAAGTATAATCATTATTGGTGTTGTTGCCTACCTTTTCGAAAATGAGAGTGCTACCTATGCAGGTATATGGACAGCCTACTTTATTTTAACTGCCCTTTCAGATAATGTGATTAAACCATTCCTATTAGGTAAAGGTGCCCAAGTACCCATGGCCGTAATTTTCATTGGTGTGGTGGGTGGTTTCATTTTCTCAGGCTTCATCGGCCTCTTCACCGGTGCCATCGTTCTTTCCATCGCCTACAAACTCTTCCAATTCTGGATGTATGAAGATCAGGTAAAACAAGAAATCTTTGGAGTGAAGAGTGAAGAATGAAGAATTATGAGGTCACTCTTAATTCTTAACTCTTAATTCTTAACTCAAAACCGCTCTTAATTCTTAACTCTTAATTCTTACCTCAAAATCGCTCTTAATTCTTAACTCTTACTTCCCACTCAAAACATATACCTCGCCTCCATCTTCCCCGTATGAATCACCGGTACCACCCCAGATTTCCTGCCATCATAACTCAAATTAATCTGCAAATTCTGCCCAATGCGCTGCTGTAGACTTAACGACCATAACTGGTTCTCCCCCGCACTCAAACCTTCCAACATTTCATAGGCCAAAGGGGTGTTAATATTGCCATCATAATCTACTTCGTAAAAGCTGTATTTTAAACTCACCACACCAAGTTTTACAAAGGAATAACGAAGCTCAGCGCCCAACTCTTTCACCGTGCTCTTCTCGCCGCCATACTCAGATTTATTGGCCGATTCTTGCCAAGAATAATCCAAACTTACCCGCCAAGTTTGCTGAAACTGATAGCTCAATTTAGGCTTCAATTCAATATAAGTAAACGCATAATTATTGCTACTAAACAATTGCGAAAAATATGATTTTGCCCCATCAATATACGCGCCCGAAAGCGTCCAATTGGCATTGAAATTATAACGACCACCCAAGGAATATTCTGCCCGTGTTCTGCTCTCAAACCCATTGGTCTGATATGTTTTATTTCTGCCTAGGTTCAGACCAAAATCTAAGCCATAACGTGGATTGTTTTTATTGTAAAACAGCGTGTTTCTTACTACAGAGGCAAGGCTTATCAGGCTTGTATCTTGCACATCCCAATTAAAAGCAGAGGCTAAGGAAAACACCTCATTGGCTTGCACTTTCCTATCCAAACGCAGCGCGGCTTGGTCGCTAAATCGGTTTAGAAATCCTTTGAAACCTGCATATTTTCTATTGGTAAAACTGTTGATATTAAAGGTCTGACTAAATTGGGTGCTCTGTATTTTTATCAAGCTTGTGGTAGGCAAATATACCTTAATATAATTGGCCAAATTCTTATCCGCAAAGGATGCCGCTTGAAACTCATTTAACTGTTGCGCACCGTCTTCGTTAAAATCTTTCCAGATGTAAATCCCTTGTCCCACGGGCACTTCCAGGTATTGATAATCCCTGCGCAACTCATTTCCACTTCCCAATTGCACATAGGTATTGGCCGTAATAAACCGCTTCAAAAACGAATAATCATACTCTATCCTACTCAACAAAGTTTGCTCGGGTTTTAAGTTCTGAAATGCCGAATCCAACACCTCAAAATTTCTATAAGAAACCTCCACATTGAGCTTGTTAAAATTCTTTTGCAACAAGCTTGTTCCTGCCTTCATTTCCTTGGCAAGGGTATGGTCGGTAAACGCCGCAACACTAGGCAATTGGTCAAGGCGCACATTGGCCTCCACATAATAACTCAAGCGCGTGCTGTCTTTGCTTCTTAAAAACACGCCCATTTTTTGATAGGCAAAACTTCCGTTTAAAAGCGTGTCGCCATTCAGTTTAAATGCACTTTTTTCGGTCTGAACCAAAGCACCGATTTTAACAATTTTGAAGTTTCTTGTATACCCACCTTGCACCCGGTAAGCATCATTTTTCTGCACACCCAATCCCTGCTCCAACTTGGCATTCATCCACTCTGCATCCATCTCCAACATA
>JBILVK010000220.1:0-3166 GCA_044370475.1 Bacteroidia bacterium | reverse complement strand
TGATGAGCCAAACGCAGCGTTTTTGAGCTATGTGCAAGTTTCATCAAGTGATAATAATCCGTTGACTTTACCAGACGGAGATAATCCCAAGGTTTTAGTATTTGATTTTGGTGCAGGAACTTGTGATGTTTCAATTCTTGAATTAGGCAAAGACTTAAATGGCATTTATTCAAAAAATCTTTCCATATCAAAATTTGAAAAACTTGGCGGTGATGATATTGATAGACTTATAGCTATTGATTTTCTTTTTCCGCAATTGCTCAAGGAAAGCGGAAAAACTCATGAAGACTTTAGAACCCCCGAAAAAAATCGAATAATAACTCAATTGCTTAAACCAGCTGAGCAACTGAAAATCATGATTTGTGAGAACATTTCATTAAAAATGAGTAACCGTATTCTGCCCAACGAATCTATAAGCAAAGATTATGTTTCGGTTGGCAACAGAGTAGAAATTGATACTAGGAAAGGATTATTAACTCTTTCAGAACCTAAGCTGTCATATGCTGAATTTAACGAAGCTATGAAGGCATTCTTAAAATCAACTTCCCTAGTTCCATACCGAACAAAGAATGTAACGGATGAATTTGCAACAATTTTCAGTCCCATTCAAACAGCGTTAAAGAAAGCATCTTTGTCAAAAGACGAAATCGATTATGTTCTTTTCATTGGCGGAAGTTCAAAAAACCCATACGTTCAAGCAGCATTAAAGGAACATTTCAAAGATTCTGAACTTCTGATACCGAGAGATTTGCAAACACACGTTTCTGCGGGAGCTTCAATTCATTCTTTAATTTACAATGGTTTCAATAAAAATATTATTCAGCCAATTACCAGTGAGCCATTCCTTGTAATCACCAAAGACGAGACACCAAAAGTAATTCTCAAAGCAGGAACGCACATCCCTTGTGACCTTATTGTTATTGATGACTTAGTCACTAGTCAGGATGGCCAGCAAGCTATTGAACTTCCAATATGCCTTGGCAACGTTAACAAGCTACTTTACAATATTAAAATAGTTAGTAGCAGTTCAAGTGGATTCAAACGAAATACACCAGTAAAACTTGAATTAGAAATTACAACAGACAAGTTGCTACTTGCCAGGGCTACTTCAGTTGGGCAATCTGTTATGGTGGAGCCGATAAATCCATTTGCAAATAAAGAACTGACAACCGAACAAAGAATAGTCCTCAAAGCAGAAAGGCAAGCAAACATTGAAGCTGAACAAAATGGGGGAAAACCCACAAAAGCAGGACTTGAAGCACTTTACAAAGCATATGAAAAAGTTGGCAATGATTTAAGAGCAGCCGAAACTCTAGAACTTTTAAATGAAATATACCCAAGTATTCACAACTATAATCAAATAGGAGTCCTATTTTCTAGTGCAGGTTATGACGAAAAAGCTCTTGAATATTACGAATTAGCGTATCAAAAGGATAAGGATGCTACAACAGCATTCAATTACGCATACAAACTAAAAAGTAAGGATAAAGCGAAATTCAAAGAAATCTTAGAAGAGTCTCTAAGATTAGAACCAGATAAACCTCACAGTCTATATGAACTCGGGAAACTCCTTAAAAGTGAGCAAGACCTAAAAGGAAAAGAGATGATTCAAAAAGCTTTTGAAAGTTGGAAAAGAAAATTTGAATCCAACCGAATGAGTGAAAGCGATTACAGTTGGCTTTCGTCTGCCGCAGATGAATTGGGAATGAGAGATTTTGCTCAACAAGTAAGAGATTCGAAACCAAAATTCAACGGAGAGAAATTATATAATTCAGAAAACCTAACAATAACTTCAAGAGAAGAAGGAATAATCAAAAAATAAAATCAGAAAACTATGGCATGGATGATTAGAGAAGACCAACTAGACCCTGACCAAAGGGAATTTATAAATGTTGAGTCGAAGAAGTCGGGTAATATTTGGGTTAAAGGATTTGCAGGAAGTGGCAAATCCGTTCTCTTAATCCATTCCCTAAAGAATGTTTTGCAAAAAGAGCCAAATGCAAAAATAGCAGTGGTAGTTTACACACATTCTTTAATTGATATGTTTAAGACAGGAATGAAAGAGCTTAACATCCCAAGTTCAATTCCAGTAATAACTTATATAGAGTTCTGCGATAAAAACTCACAAAACTTTGATTACATATTTTGTGATGAAGTTCAAGACTTACCAAGTCGCGTTCTATACGCAATGAACAATAGGTCAAGAAAAGTTATTGTTGCAGGCGACTCAAATCAATCAATTTACGATACCGACCCAAGATGGAATGAACCAGTAGTAAATCCCAGTCAGGTTGGTGACATTATAAATGCAAGGGCATTTTCGTTGAACATGATACATCGTTTGACGAGAAGTATAATAGCAGCTGTTCAAAAATTGCTTCCTTCAATGAATATTTGGGGAGCAAAGCGTGACCTTACTAAACAGGATGTGAATATCCGATTATGCGAAGCATCAAGCGAAACAGAAGAAGTAAAATACATTTACCAAGAAGCTCAAAAAGGTGCAAATGTTGGTGATACTTCCGTTATATTACTTCCAACACTAAACATGATTTCAAAATTTGCAAACCAAGTATTATCCGCAAATAGTAAACCTCAATGGAACGAAAAAAAAAACAACTACGGTAGACCCGATTTTGGTGATTTGAATAGGCATTTCAAAAACAATGGGATAAAAATTCAATTTATCGGGAGCGGCTATGGTTCATTAAGTGATGCTGAAAGGAATAAAGAAGCAATTCTCATGAGTTACCACAGTTCTAAAGGATTAGATTTTGACAATGTATTCTTGCCATATCTAAATAACAGTTTCTATTTGCATCCCAGCAATGCTAATACCCTTTTTATGGTGGCCATGACAAGAAGTCGAAAAAACCTTTACTTAACCTATTTCGGCTATACTCATGATTTGGTTGACAAGTTTAAAGGGGAATGCACAGAGATTTCCATTTCAGATATTTTGAATCAGAGAACATCAACACGTACCAATAACAACTTTGACTTTTAAAAATGAAGCATTTCTTATCAATACTCTTAAGGAATCAATTTAATCTGTTCTACAGATTTGGATATACATATATTCCAAAATGCCAGCTATTAGAATTTGACGGAGTAATTAACGAATCAATTAAGGAAGACTTAATAAGACTGTTTTCCGAAACAACAC
>JBILVK010000091.1:0-11656 GCA_044370475.1 Bacteroidia bacterium | reverse complement strand
TTTTTTTTTGATTGATTAATGATGCAAAATTATCATAGATAATAATGATTAATGTATCCAAAACCTTGTAAGTTGTAGTTAAAAAAAATTAGTTGAACCAAGAGCTGTTCGAAAAAGACCTACAACAGTTTGCATCTGCAATGAGTTGGCGGCTGTTAACACGAATATATTTGCAAAGAACCAAATTTCCATAAACCAAAAATGTCTTTGCCTAATACAAAACTTCCAGTTTATTTTAGGTATGGTTAGCAGATCTACATTTTTTCAATTTCAGTTTTCATTTTGTTAAAGTATCCAATTATAAAAAAGTTGGGAATTGCTAAAATCAAATTTAATACACCGTAAATCTCAAATCCACGGTTATATTCTGCATATATACCTCCAATCAAAGTAATAATAAATCCAATTATTAAGGCAATTACATAAGGTCTTAGCCCTTTTATTTCTTTTTTATCATCATAGTTTTCTGCGCTTAATTTTAGTAGAAAAGTCAAGGCCCAAAGTACCTGAATAAAAATCAAGATGTATGTAAATACTATTCCTAATCTAATCTTTCTTTTTGTCATACTCAAATATAAGGTTTGTGCTTTTTATATGCTGACAACTAAGTTGTTCTTATAAGAATATATTAAAATATTTTACACCCAATTTAGAGAAGATAGCTTGCAATGAAGGAGCTTAGTTCTGCGAGAATTAAGATTGTTTCTTAATAATTTTTTGAAAACAGATATTTCTTCACAGAATTCAAGCAGTGAAGCCTTTCAATCGCTTCAATACTTGAATTGTGGAATCAAGTTGGTGTTTTTTTAACCAGGTAATTAAAAAACACAAACACCAATATAAAGCTACCTATTCTGTTAACTCTAACCAACGCAACTCTTTTTCATCTAGGCTGCTTTTGATGGCCTCAATTTCGTTACTCCAAGCAAGCAGTTCTTCGTGACTTTCGCTGCCTTTTCCAAGGAGGTTTTCTAGTTCTGTTTTGCGTGCATTGAGGCTTTCCATATCGGCTTCTATTTGCTCCAATTCGCGTTGCTCTTTAAAGCTCAGCTTTTTCTTTTCAACAGGTTTTGGCGCAACGGCTTTTGGTTCAGCCTTAGGTTTACTTAATTCTTGTTTGGCCGCATAGGCCGCTAGTTTACGGTCTTCTATCTCGTTTAAATAATCTTGGTAGTTGCCATTAAAATCGCGGATGTGACCTTCGCCTTCAAACACAAATAATTTCTCTACCAAGGTGTCCATAAAATACCTATCGTGGGTTACAACCAGCAAACAACCTTCGTAGCTTTCTAGGAATTCCTCCAATACATTTAGGGTCTCAATATCCAAATCATTCGTGGGCTCATCTAAAATAAGGAAATTGGGTTTCTCCATTAATACCGTAAGCAAATACAACCTGCGTTTTTCGCCGCCACTTAAAGAACTTACATAATTGTGCTGCTTCTTTGGATCAAACAGAAACATGCGCAGCAAAGCTATGGCGGTAAGCTTAACGCCCTTGCCCACTTCTAAATATTCTGCAATATCTGTTATAACTTCAACAACCCTTTTGTCTTCTTGCAATTGCAGGCCTTGCTGACCATAATAACCAAACTTCACCGTATCTCCTTTTACAATTTTGCCCGAGTCTGGTTTTTCCAAACCTTGCAACATATTTAAAAAAGTAGATTTGCCCACACCGTTCTTGCCTATTACGCCAATGCGCTCTCCGGGCTTAAAGAGGTAGGTAAAATCTTCAGCAATTTTTAGCGCTCCATAGCTTTTATGCAATTGGTTTACTTCCAAAATTTTGCCACCCATGCGTTTCATTTGCATCACAATTTCTACCTGAGAATCGTCCTTTTTAAAGGCTGCTTTTTCTTTGGTTTCATAGTAGGCATCTATCCTGCTTTTAGATTTGGTGGTACGCGCTTTCGGCTGCCTACGCATCCATTCAAGCTCCTTGCGTGCAAGCTTTCTGGCCTCATCTGCTTCTTTGGCTTGGTAGGTTTCGCGCATTTCTTTCTTCTCTAAAAAGTACGCGTAATTTCCTTTGTATATAAAAAGCTGACCCAAATCCAACTCAATGATTTCATTGCACACATTGTCTAGAAAATACCTGTCGTGGGTAACCAACAACAAGGTAATATCCTGCGATTTTAAATAAGCTTCCAACCACTCAATCATAGGAATATCCAAGTGATTGGTTGGTTCATCCAGAATAAGCATATCCGGACTCTGAATAAGAACGCGGGCTAAAGCAAGACGCTTTTTTTGTCCGCCACTCAATTGATCTGCCGTGTGGTTAAGGTGATGCTGTAAGTTTAACTGCGTTAAAATGGTATGCACGCGTGCCTCAATATCCCAAGCCTGAAACTGGTCCATTTTCTCCATGGCATCCTGCAAGCGCGATTGCAAAACGGCATCATCGTGCTTATGCTCCAACTCCTCAATGCACCATTCGTAATCAGCCACCGCCTTAAGCACCTCGTTTTCTGAATTAAAAACAGCCTCCCAAACGGTATCTGCCTTTTCAAAACTGGGGTCCTGCTCCAAATAAGCCCATTTTATATGCTTATCTATCACCACATTGCCAGCATCTGGCTCATCGCAACGGGTTAAAAGATTAAGTAAAGATGTTTTGCCAGTACCGTTTTTAGCAATGAGCGCCACACGGTTTCCTTTGACCAAAGTATAGGATATGTTTTCGAATAAGACTCTTTCTCCGAAGCGTTTCGACAGGTTTTCTGCCCTTAAATAATTCATGGGCGCAAGGTAATTATTAAATTCAGAGTAGCGAAGCGTTTCAAAAGCTTCCTTCAAAAGAATCCAAATTTTACCAATATTTTTCACAATCATTTAAATGATTACCCAGCCTATTCGTTAGGTTTAATAACCATTTCGGTCTGAACCAAAGCAGGGCTGTAAAGGTGCCGAATAATGAAAATCCCTAGTGATGAGGCGTATTGCGCAAAAATGTGAATTGATTTTGATGGCTTTTTTTTTTACCCTAAGCCCGTTAAATATGTATGAAAAAATTTATCCTATTTATTCTTTTTCAGGCATGATCGAATTGGAGTTAAAGGCTATTTATCTCTATTTGCAGTCTTTGGCTCCCTTTTACCGGAAAAATGAAAATTAGCTTTTGTACCAAGTGAAAATCTAACGGCTTAAATCGGGTTAAACATAAATATAAACTTATATTTGCGCCTTATTTTAAGTGCATGAAATTTAAGTTCAATACCATAGAGGAGGCCATTGCCGATATTAAAGATGGAAAAATGATCATAGTAGTTGATGATGAGGACCGTGAAAATGAAGGTGATTTTTTAACTGCTGCACGCAATGTAACTCCCGAGATTATTAACTTTATGGCCCGCGAGGGCAGAGGCTTAATCTGCGCCCCACTTATTGAAAGTAGGTGCACAGATTTGAAACTCGATTTAATGGTAATTGATAATACCACCTTGCACGAAACACCTTTTACCGTCTCGGTAGATTTGTTGGGCAAAGGTTGCACCACAGGAATCTCTGCCCAAGATAGAGCCAAAACAGTTCAGGCTTTAATTGACCCTGCTAGCAAACCAGAAGATTTTGGTAAACCCGGACATATATTCCCTTTAAAGGCTAGGCCAGAGGGTGTTTTGAGGCGTGCTGGACATACAGAGGCGGCAATTGATTTTGCACGTTTGGCGGGTTTTGAGCCTGCGGGTTGTATTGTGGAGATTTTGAATGAAGATGGTACCATGGCTCGTGTGCCCGATTTGATAAAAATTGCCGAAAAGTTCGACATGAAATTGGTGACCATTAAGGATTTAATTGCCTATCGTTTGGCCAAAGAAACTTTGGTTAAGCGCATCATTTCTGTGAATATGCCTACCAAATTTGGGGATTTTGTGCTAACCGCATTTCGCCAAACCGATACCAACGAAGAACATTTGGTATTGCAAAAGGGCTCTTGGGATGAGAATGAACCTGTTTTAGTACGTGTGCACTCTTCTTGCATCACAGGAGATATTTTTCATTCGATGCGTTGCGATTGTGGCGACCAATTGCAGAAGGCCATGGAGCTCATTGAAAAGGAAGGAAAGGGAATGATTTTGTACATTAACCAAGAGGGTAGAGGCATTGGCCTAGTTAATAAATTAAAGGCTTATAAATTGCAGGAACAAGGATTAGATACCGTAGATGCCAACTTGCAATTGGGTTTTAAAATGGACGAAAGAGACTATGGCGTAGGTGCTCAAATATTGAGGGAAATGGGCGTGCAAAAAATGCGTCTTATGACCAATAATCCAACCAAACGTGCCGGACTTATTGGCTATGGTTTGGAGATAGTAGAGAATGTGCCTTTGGCCGTGAAACCCAATCCGCACAACAAAAAGTACCTAGATACCAAGCGCGATAAAATGGGGCACGAACTAAAAGTTGAGGGGCAATAAGCATGTTGCCTGCCTACCAGAAATATTTGGATTTGGCCAAGAAGAAAAGTGCCGAAAATAAAAAGTTTTTGGAGCGTCTTAAAAAGCAAAAGGTGGCTCAATTGGATGAAATTGTGCAGGAGCTCAACGATATTGCTTTTGAAGAAATAGATTGCTTACAGTGTGCCAATTGTTGCAAAACAACCGGACCTTTATTGCTTAATAAAGACATAGATAGGCTGGCCAAGGAACTTAAAATGCGTCCGGCTAATTTTACAGAACAATACCTCAAAGTAGATGAGGACCGCGATTATATTTTTCAGCAATTGCCTTGTCCATTCCTTGGTTCAGACCATTATTGCCAAGTCTACAACGCCCGCCCAAATGCTTGCAGAGAGTACCCGCATACGCACCAAAGAGACCAGTTGCAGAAACTCAAGATAACCTATGCCAACAGCTTAATTTGTCCAGCCGTAGCCAAAATTGTGGAGGAAATGAAGGCGGAAATTAAGAGTTAAGGAATCTGCAAATATTTATGCGTTTGCAAACTAATGCGCCAATGCGGATGCGCCTTCACATAATCAACAATGAGCGGCGTAACCTTTTCGCGCTGATCCCACTCGGGTTGCAAGAACAATTTACAATGGCCACCCACCTTGGCAGCATGTTGCTCTGCCCACTCAAAGTCGCTCTTGTTAAATATAACTACCTTCAATTCATCGGCCTGAACCAATACCTCATCCAAAGGAGCTTTGAACTTCTTTGGAGATACACAAACCCAATTCCAATTGCCACTCAAAGGATGAGCCCCAGAAGTTTCTATATTGGTTTCAATATCCAGCGCATGCAAGGCCTCCGTTAAAGGCAAAAGCGCATGCATAGCAGGTTCCCCGCCCGTTATAACCGCCATTTGAGTTCCAGATTCTTTCACCCATTTTGCCATTTCATGAATGCTAACCATTGGGTGCTTCAAAGCATCCCAACTCTCCTTTACATCGCACCACACACAACCCACATCACAGCCACCAAGGCGTAAAAAATAAGCCGCTCTCCCTGTTTGAGCACCCTCACCCTGCAAAGTGTAAAAATGCTCCATCAAAGGCAATTGTATCTCTAATTCTTTACTCATCTATTTTTGATTAATTACCTTTAAATAATGAATCATTTGCGAAGCCAAATATTCTATGTTATGATTCTCAGAGGTATCAATTACAGAGTCATTGTACGTTAAAGCATCTCGCAATTGAGCCCCCATAGAAAAACTGGCGTTACAATAGGTGCTCAAGGCCTGCAATGGAAGTTCTTCCTCAAAATATAGGTTCATCATCAAGTCGAATTTATGGGTAATAAAATTGCCCAACTTTTCTGTTTGGGGTAAGTTAAAAAAACTCAATTTCTCCTTCCAGAAATACTCAGAACTAATATGAAATGTCTTGGTATGTGGCAATGTTTTTGCGTTCACAAAACCCATGGTCCAAACCTTCTTTCCTTGCTCTCTTAAAAAATGAGCCACCTTGTTTATCTGCTCCTCGTTTTCTTTGATATCAGCATTGTAAATAATTCCAATTTCATGCAGCTCACCAAAGTGAGGAATATGCATGGCTTTGACAGATTTCTTGGCCTCCTTCTGCAATAGCCATCTACCTATATAATTCTTAATTTGTTCAATTACATTCATAAAATACCTTTCATTAATTGGTTAACCATAGCATGCGCAAGGCTATGAATTAACCAATGTTTTTTTGCCAAACAATCGCACAAAGGGCTTCCCAATTTTCTTAAATATACTCTTATCAAATAATCCAGAATCATTGGCTGCCTGGTAGGTGATAAAGAACGCAATGGGTATATAAACCATAATGCCAAACCACATCCCTTCCATCGGACTCCAAGCATCGGTTTTGGCAGCTTTTTCACCAGAGAGCGAAACAATATGGTAACTCACATACAACAATACCGAAACCACAATTGGCAAACCAAAACCGCCTTTGCGAATAATAGAGCCCAAAGGTGCTCCAATAAAAAACATCACAATACAAGCCACAGATAAAATAAACTTACGGTGCCACTCAATTTTATGTCGCACCCTTAACTTGGTTAAATCTTTGTACTCACCAATAGAATACTCCACAATATTTTTTACGCTGCGTGCCGAGTTTAAGGCATTGGCATAAATTACATTGGTTGGCTTATCATGAAAGTGACTGGTAATATCGCGCTCCTTGGTTTTTACAGCAATTACATTGCTTAGCGTAACTGCGCCACTGCTGTCTGCTTTAGATTTGGAGAAATAATAATAGGGTCGAACAAAACTCTGCAATTCTTTGTATTTGTTCTCTGCCACCTGATCCAATGAATCACTTGCACGCTGCAATTCAAATACATTTAACATCTCCCAATGTTGTTTAAACAAATTCTCATCGGTACGGTTAAATTTAAAACTGTTCATGTCAAAGGCAATGCGCTCTTCGTTAAAGGTCATGGTTGAATGTTGCTGCGAGTAATAATACCCTTTCACCTTCTCTAATTCCTCATACCTTCCTCCATCAAATAGGGTTAAAAATAAATACCTATTATCGGCACTGGTGCTCATCACTCCGCGCTTTGCAAAAATAATCACGGGGTGAAGCTGACTCTCCCTTTGGTCGTATATAATAATCTCTTGAAGCTCCTGAGTGAGCCTGTCTTTTTTACCTACACGAATGGTAATGCCTGGAATATCCTGACTAAATACACCCTCTTTAATAGCCAATGCAGGCTTTTGTTGCCTTACATCATAGAGCAAAGAGCCGCGTTTTAGATTGGCTTGTGGAATAAGAACATTCGCAACAAAGAATCCAAATACTGCCACCAACATCATTACCGCAAACATGGGCCTAAACATGCGCCAAATAGATATTCCAGAGGCTTTAGCGGCCACCAACTCATAGCTCTCACCCAAATTTCCAAAGGTCATAATAGACGATAGCAAAATAGACAATGGCAGGGCTTGCGGAATTAAACTGGCCGAAAAATAAAACATCAACTCGGCAATAATCAACCAATCCAACCCTTTGCCAATAAGCTCATCCACATATAGCCAAATAACCTGCATGAGCAAAATAAGCATCACAATAAGGAAGGTTGGTAAAAAGGCCTTTAAATAATTTCTTATAATGAACAGGTAAAACTTCTTCACGCTTTGGTTATCTTTGACAGTATGGAACAAAAATGGACAAATAAATTGAATAATGACGAATTCAATTTAATTGTATCGTCGTGGTACCCATTACTCAAAAAAAGTGCCATAGATAAAATTAAGCTACAAATGCAAGATTTGGGTGCAGAATTGCAGGCAAAATACCCAAATTATTTTTACAAAATTACCCTTGGCGAGAACCTTCAAAACCTTCCTTACCTGGTACTAGATTTTCCAAAAATTGCAGGTCCAGATTTCCCTTTTGTATGCAGAACTTTATTTTGGTGGGGTAGGGGAGTTTATTTTCAAATCATCATAAATAGTTCCATGCTCCCGCAAGATTTTTGGGTTCGGTTCGAACCAAACGACTTTGTCTACACAGGTACTCAGCTTTGGGAGAACGACCTTCAGAAGCCCGAATACCGAAGCATTGCGAGTTTAAACGCAGAAGAACGCGCCTCGGTTCAGACCGAAAAATACGTGAAATTCGTAAGAGAAATTGACATAAAAAAAACCGATGAGCTTTTTGAAGGAGCTACCGGTTTTTATCAAAATTTTGAGGAATTGTTTGGCTTAACCTCCCAATAATGTTCTTAATTCATGTACTTGGTTTTCCCAAAGTAAAATAGAGTTTTTCTCCTCACCTGCATCTACATAATCTGTAACCACCAAGGCCACATCATCTGTTAATTCATCTTGCTGTATTTCAAACTCAAAAAACTCGTCTGGGTGAGAATCTTTCCAACGAAATTTAATTCCTTTTAAGGCTGTTTTCTTAAGCAGTTCGGCAATGTTCTCATCACCATCCCATTTAAATTTATAAAAATTATTGTAAATATCTACGTCGTTACAAAACCATTGCGACAATCCAGAAGGGGAACTGATGTAATTAAATAACATCGATGGCGATGCCTTTATCTCAAACTCCATGCGGATTTTTTTCTTAACACTCTTAACCATTGCTTTACTTTTAAATAGGTCGTTGGCAAATATATATTTTTCGCGCACATCACCAACATTTATTTTGATTACTTTCTTAATGCTTGAATATGAGGGTAATTATTTGTTGCTAAAAAAGCCAATAATTAAGCTTTTTGTAAGGTAAACCCAAAGGTAGTTCCTTCTCCCAAATTGCTTCTCACATTTACAGTTTGCCTATGCGCTTCTATAATGTGTTTTACAATGGCTAAACCCAGCCCTGTGCCACCTTCTTCGCTTTCTCTGCTGCGACTCTTATCTATTCTGTAGAAGCGCTCAAAAATGCGGTTTAAATGCTCTTGGTCAATGCCCGGACCATTGTCTGCCACTTCAATCAAGATGTTCTCATCCATATCATAAAATGCAGCGGTGGTGGTTCCATCTTGCTTACCGTATTTAATAGAATTGGAAACTAGGTTTACCAAAACCTGCCTAATTCTGTATTTATCGGCATTTACATAAAAGGGAATATTGCAACCTTCTTTAATAATGAGGTGGACTTTTTTATTACTCAATTGTTCGTACACATCTTTTACCAAAGCGGTCATATCAAAGCGCTCTTTTTCCATGGTTAACTCACCACTTTCTAACTGCGAAATGGCCAATAAATCTGCCACTAAATCACTTAACCTATCTGCACTCTTGGCTGCTTTTTTCAAGAACCGCGTATTTACCTCTGGATCGTTTATGGCCCCGTCTATCAGGGTATGAATATATCCTTGTATATTAAAAATAGGTGTCTTTAATTCATGCGAAACATTGCCCAAAAATTCTTTTCTAAAATCAGCTAGCTTTTTAAGCTGCTCAATCTCCATTTTATTGTCGCGCGCCCACTTTATTACCTCCTTGTTCATTTCAGAAATAGGATCTTTATCCCAATCAAAATTGCGCAAAATGGCATCGTATTTTTGGGTCTTAAGACTATGTATGGTCTTGTAAATGAGCTTAATTTTTCTGTAAATAAAAAACTCAAGGGTATAGAAAAACAAAAAGAAGGAAAGTCCAAAGCACAAGGTGAAAACAATAATAGAATCTATGAGCTCATAATGTCTCATAAAAAAAGTTACAGTTGCCAATGTTGCCGCTAAAAGCAGGGAAATAAGAAAGGCAATATCTATTGGCTTTGGATTTCTAATCATACTTCAAATTTGTATCCTACACCTTTAACAGTTCCTATATATTCATCCCCTAATTTTTCTCTAATCTTTCTAATATGAACGTCAATGGTTCTATCTACAACCAAGACTTCTTCGCCCCAAACTTTTTCTAAAATATATTCTCTGGTAAAAACTTTACCAGGTTTAGAGGCTAGTAAAAACAACAATTCAAATTCTTTCCTGGCCAATTGTATCTTTTGATCGCCTCTGTAAATCATAAAAGATTCTCTGTCAATTAAGATGTCTTTTACTTTAATAGAAGGCGAAACAATTTCCTTCACTTTCCTTCTTAAAATGGCATTTAAGCGCGATATAAGAACTTTAGGCTTAATGGGTTTGGCAATATAATCATCTGCACCTGCATTAAATCCTTCAATCTCACTGTATTCTTCGGCCCTTGCAGTTAAAAATACCACATAGGTTTTGTTAAAATCACTATCTGCCTTTATTTGTTTACATGTTTCAATGCCATCCATTACGGGCATCATTACATCTAATAAAATAAGATCTGGTTTTATCTTTTTGGCAATAGGCAATGCTTCTTTGCCATTAAGTGCAGTATAAACTTCGTAACCTTCTTTTTTGAGGTTATATGAAATAAACTCAAGTATATCTGCCTCGTCGTCCACAACCAGTATTTTTCCTATTGTTTCCATGGTTTAATTTTTAGGTAATATTCCGCCTTGCAGCTTATTTCAATGTGACGTAATTGTTAATAAAAGGTTAAGCACTTCCTAGAATCCAAAAATCTGCTTGAGTTTATCTTCTAGTTCTTTGCCTCTCAATTTTTTACTCATAATCTTTCCTTCCTTATCCACCAAAACAGTATAAGGAATGGCATCAATATTATAAGTACTCACCACAGATGAATTCCATTTTTGCAAATCAGAACCATGTGGCCACAAAAGTTGATCTTTGTTAATGGCATTTATCCAAGCATCTCTATTCTCATCCAAGCTTACGCCAAAAATTTCAAATCCTGCACTTTTATATTTATTGTAAAGAATAACATTCCTTGGATTTTCTTCCCTGCATGGTCCGCACCAACTAGCCCAAAAATCTACCAAAACAATTTTCCCTCTTAAGCCAGATAAGGAAATGGTTTTGCCAAAGGGGTCGTTTAATACAATGTCTGGAGCCATAGAACCATCGGCTGTTTTTCTTAAATTCTCTACCTTTTGGTGTAATTGAATCGCATATTTAGAGCCAGAAAATTTAGGATATAAGGTCTGATCCAAAGCATTCAAGAAATCTAAATCTGGCTCTGGTAACAAAAAGCTAGTGGCAAAATAGGGTACCATCGAATTTGTTAAAGTGCCCACATAAGCTTTCACAGCAGTTTTATGCTGCATCTGAACGCTATCAAAGGCTGCACGCAATTCGTTTTCAATTTTTGGGGTGATCGTGTTGGCATTATAAGAGGAAAAGCGCTGATTAATTTCATTGCTTTTATTCATATAAGTGTTGTTGAGTAAAAATAATTCCCTCAATTCTTGATTCTCTGCAGAACCTTCCACCGTATATTGTTCAATTTTGTTTACATCTAAGTTTACCTGCAAATTTGCATTGGTATCAATTAACAAAACCACATCTCCTTTTTCAAACCTAAGGATACAAAAAGACTTTTCTTTTAACTGTCCGTTCAAAGTAAATTTGCCTGTTGCATCTAAAGTAGCTGTATCTAGCATGATTAGTCCGGTTTGGGTTAATTCTTGCACACTCACCTGCCTTATACCTGCCGCATTAGTAAGGGTTCCACTAACCGTAAAGCCCGTAATAACAGCCTCTTTTTCTTCTGTACAAGCGCTAAACAACAAGGGTACAAACAGCAATAGCGCAATTAATTTATTCATTTTATTTTTCATTTAATTATCTAATTTTTCTTTAAGCAATTGGGTAACAAATTTTGGATCAGCCTTGCCCTTGCTTGTCTTCATTATTTC
>JBILVK010000090.1:0-11676 GCA_044370475.1 Bacteroidia bacterium | reverse complement strand
CCCAATTCGCAAAAAATGGGTAGTGCTTACGCCCGAAGAATGGGTGCGTCAGCATGTCATTGCTTATTTGGTTCAGACCAAAAAATACCCAGCTAGCTTATTAGCTGTTGAAAGATTAATTACTTTTAATAAACTTAAAAAGCGATTCGATTTATTGCTTTTTAACAAAATGGGAATGCCCGAGATGCTTGTAGAATGCAAGGCTCCAGAGGTTGCTTTAAGCAAGGAGACCTTGTTTCAAATTTCTACCTATAACATGGTTTTTAAAGTGCCATTTTTATTTATATCAAATGGTTTGCACCATATGATGTTTCAATTAAATGATGGTGGAAATTATGTAAGCACGCATGATTTCCCTGCTATATAATATAGAAGCAAACGAATTTTTGGAATGATATTGCTGTTTAAGAAGTAACAAAGTTTAGAAACTTCTGATGAGCAGAATTACATCATAATGCCCGCTAAGGTTGCGCTTAGGTAGGAGGCAAGTGTGCCACAAATTAAGGCTTTAAAGCCAAGTTTAGCTAAGTCTGATCTTCTGCTAGGAGCTAACTCGCCAATGCCGCCAACCTGAATGGCAATGGAACTAAAATTGGCAAATCCACAAAGGGCAAAGCTTACTATTACCACCGATTTTGGACTCAGTGCACCCGCACTAATCATGGGTGATAATTTAGAGTAGGCCACAAATTCGTTGATCACCATTTTGGTGCCCATTAAAGATCCAACTGCTTGCGTATCTTGAGCTGGAACGCCCATAGCCCAAGCAAATAGGGAAAAGAAAGAACCAAAGATTTTGTCTAAACTTAAGATGGGAATATTGAAAGAAGAAGTGCTTCCTAAGAGGCCGCCAATAAGATCTGGCAGTTGACAAATTTTTATAAGTAATGCATCAGCTAATGCAATTAAAGCAATGAAACCTATTAGCATGGCAATTACATTCAAGGAGATTTTTAATCCATCTGAGGCACCATGCGAAATGGCATCTAATAAATTTGCATGTGCTTTTTTTACTTCCAATTTGATAGCGCCTTTTGTAGGAGATTCTTCTGTTTCTGGCCATACAATTTTGGAGATAACCAAGGCTCCAGGAGCGGCCATAATACTGGCGGCTAAGAGATAAGGTGCAGGAATGCCCATAGAAATATATACTGCCATAACTCCACCTGCGATTGTTGCCATGCTGCCGCTCATGCTTGCCAAAAGCTCGCTCATGGTCATGGTAGAAATATAAGGCTTAATCATGATTTGGGCTTCAACCTGACCCACAAATGCACTTGCTACGTTAGACAAAGCCTCGCTTCCGCTTACGCGCATAAGGGCATGAACAATGCGGGCAAAGAAGGAAACAATAATTTGCATTAAACCAATGTGGTATGCCATGCTTACCAGTACTGCCACAAAAATAATGGTAGGCATAATTTTAAACATAAACAGAAAACTATATTGATCGCCAAAAATGGGTTTCAATAATTCTGGTTTTATGAGTCCGCCAAAAACAAATTCTCCACCCTTATCGGCAAGGGTAAGTAGCCCTTCAATTTTCTTACCAACAAAGGCGAATAGGTTCGAACCGATACTTGTTTTTAAAATAAATAAGGCAAGTAAGACTTGAATGGAGAGGCCGCTAATAACCAACCGGTAGTTGATTGCTTTTCTGTTATTTGAAAGGAGGAAGGCGATGGCAAGAATGAGGATAATGCCAATGATACCGGTGTATTTTTCCATGTTATTTTTTTCTTCTTTGTATCTCGTCGCGGATACGAGCGGCCGTAGCGTAATCTTCTACGTTTAGCGCATTTTCCAACTGTTGGTTAAGTTGATCCATGGTCATTTTTGTATAGGCATTAGATTCCTCTTTGGCCTTAGCAACGGGAGCAGGTTTTTGAGCTGTTTTTTCTTCTAGTGCCTCGTTAATATCATCATTAAAAACCACACTGGCCGCATCCATTATATCCTCATAGGTGTAGATTGGACATTTAAACCGCACTGCAAGGGCAATAGAATCAGAGGTTCTGGCATCTATCTCTCTAATTTCGCCATTGTGTTCGCAAATCATTTTTGCATGAAAAACACCCTCGTTGAGGCTATAAATAACCACTTCATGAATTTGAATTTCAAACGATTTACAAAAGTTTAGAAAAAGGTCGTGCGTCATAGGCCTAAATGGCACAATTTTCTCAATTTCAATAGCAATAGCTTGAGCTTCAAAGCTTCCTATCACAATTGGCAATTTTCGATTGCTATTCTCTTCTCCTAAAATTAAGGTGTAGGAGCCGCTTGTTTGGCCTGTGCTTAATCCTACTATATTTAACTTTATCCTGCTCATGAAACTCTCTTTATGGGGAAACGAATTAAGTAAATTAGCACAACATAAAAAAATTATAAAGCATAAAATAAAAGAGGCGCAATTCCTTGCGCCCCTTAGTTCTTTCGGTTTGAACCCAAATAGCTTATTTAACTCATTTTTTACCTAGTTGCTAGGTGGGAAATTGTCCTATTTTTTATGCTCCTTTTAATGCTTTTGCCGCATCAATAATTTTAGGCAATACCTCAAATGCATCACCCACAATACCGTAGTCTGCTGCCTTAAAGAAAGGTGCTTCTGGATCTTTGTTTATTGCCACAATAACCTTGCTAGAGCTTACTCCTGCTAAGTGTTGAATAGCGCCAGAGATACCAATGGCAATGTATAAATTGGGCTTAATGGTGATACCGGTTTGACCCACATGTTCTGTATGTGGACGCCAATGCATATCGCTCACAGGTTTTGAACAAGCGGTTGCAGCGCCTAAAATATCTGCCAAGTTTTCTACCATATGCCAGTTTTCTGGACCTTTCATTCCTCTACCCGCACTCACCACCAATTCTGCTTCTGTTAATACAATTTTGCCGCTTGCTCTTGCTACTTCAACCGAAGTTGTACGCACATCTAAAGCAGAAATGCCTGCATCCATGCTTTCAATGGCAGGAGATTTTGCACTTTCAACAATGTTAAAAGAGTTAGGAGTAATGGCTAATACTTTTATAGAAGTGTTTACCGCTACGTCGGCAAATGCTTTACCAGAGAAAACGGTTCTTCTAACTTTAAAGCCACTGCTCATTTCTGGGAAAGAAATTACACCGCTTACAATACCGGCATTAAGTTGCGCTGCTGCACGTGGAGCAACAGTTTTGCCACTATAGGTATTAGATACAATCACTAATTCTGCCCCGGTGTTTTTAGCCGCATGCGCAAGTGCTTTGCTGTATGCCTCACCTGTAAAAGATTTAAAAGTATCTTGGGTATAGCTTAACACTTGGTCGGCACCATATTTACCTAGTTCTGCCAATTTCTCATTGCTAACTTCGCCAATAGAAACGGCCGCAACGCTACCGCCATTTGTCGCTGCAATTTGAGCGGCATAGGAAACGGCTTCAAAAGTTGATTTTTTGAAACTTCCATCTTGATTTTCTGCGAATACTATAATTTTCATGAATGCTTTTTTTTAATAGATTAAATAACCTTTGCTTCGTTGTGTAATAAAGAAATTAACTGTCCAGCATCTGCTGCATCAATCATTTTACAAGCACCTTTTGGAGCAGGTAATTCAAAGCTGGTTGTTTGTGTATTTGCTTGAGAACCGCTAGGCTCTAGTACTTTTAAAGGCTTAGTTCTTGCGGCCATAATACCTCTCATGTTTGGAATTCTAGGTTCGGTTAATTCCTTTTGAGCACTTGCAACAAAAGGCAAACTGCAATCTAATTTTTCTCTTCCACCATCAATATCTCTTTCCAATTTTGCCACCCCATTTTCAATATCAATGGCAGTAATTACATTTACACTTGGGATGTTTAACATTTCTCCCAAAAGGCCAGCAACCATTCCACCGTTATAATCAATGCTTTCGCGACCCGTTAAGATGAAATCAAAACCCTCTGTTTTTGCAAATTGAGCAATTTGTTCTGCCACAAAAAAGGCATCAATAGGTTCTGCATTTATTCTTACAGCATCATGAGCACCAATGGCCAATGCCTTGCGAATGCTAGGTTCAGTTTCTGCTAAACCAACATTTACAACTGTTACTGTTCCGCCTTGTTTTTCTGTTATTTCGAGGGCACGGGTAAGAGCAAGTTCATCATAAGGATTAATGATAAATTGAACCCCTTGTGTGCTGAATTTTGTGTTGTTGTCGGTAAAACTCACCTTGGTGGTAGTATCCGGAACATTGCTAATGCAAACCAAAACTTTCATTTTCTACGCTTTTATTATATGGTTAAAATTGTGTGTCATCTAAAAATCAGCAAGAATTAAAGATGAAAACACTTTATTTTGAATCGGCAAAAATAACTGAAATATTAAGAATCCGAAATGAACAACACACGATTGCAAAAATTGTTGGAAATGAAATCAGAAAATCCCACTGATACCTTTGTGGTTTATGCAATTGGCATGGAGTACCTCGGTCTGAACCAATACGCCGTTGCGGAGCAGTATTTTAGGGATTGTTTACAATTGGATAGTAACTATATATCAGCCTATTACCAGCTTGGCTTACTGCTTCAACGTGCCGGAAAAGATGCGGAAGCCTTGGTGATTTTGAAAAAGGGTTTACAACTGTTAAGTGTTGGTTCAAACCAAAAGACAATCAATGAGTTTAGAAGTTTAATTGAGGAAATTGAGCTTTAGGTCTTGTTTTTTAAATAAGGTCTCCAATTCTTGGCTTAATGCCTATTGATTACCCTAACTAAAATTCAAATTTCATTCCGCCAGTGGGAAATATAGCTAGTCCATCATAATAGTTTTGTCCAGTAATTGCATTGAAGCTTTCACTGTTAGCGATTTGCTTGTTAAATACATTTACAATATCAACGAATATGGTCATAGTAGTTGTTTTGAATTTAAAATAATAGTTTGCCCTTAGATCGAGACTCGTAAAATTGGGAAGTCTTAGTTCATTTCTGCCAACAAGTTCTTTCGAATACCTAAAGTATTCTGGGTTATTTAATACATCCCGGTGAATGATATAATTGTCTTTTGGTTTGCCTGTTGCGTATCTGTATTTCATAGAGAATAGCCAATGTTTATTTGCCTTGTAACTTAGCATTAGGTTAAATTGGTGTGGTTGACTAAATGCAAAATCATATTCGCCATATCCATCATGATCGTTACGTTTTATTTCAATATAAGAATACCCAATTTGACCATGAATTTTATTTACAAGTCGCTTAGTTAAATTAACGTCAAGGCCTTTACCCCAGCCTGTTCCATTGTTGTTTTTAAGAACAGTTCCGTTAACGGGTGTCACCACCATTTGGTTGAAATTTTTATACCAGGTTTCAATGGTTAATTTTAGATCAGCAGTAAAATATCTTCTAAACCCAAGAATGTATTGAGTTACCTCTTCCATTTTTAGCTTACTTGTTCCTGGTTGGTCGGCAATATCAGAAAAAACAGGGTCTTGGAAATATATGCCACAACCAAAATTTATGCTGTTTTTCGCATTAATATAATAGCTGCCGCTTACCCTTGGTGAAATAACATGTTGGTTTGAGAATCCAGTGTAATCGTACCTTAAGCCGGTGTTTAGGGAAATGTTTTTGCCAAGGAAAACAGAGTAATTGACGAAGCCAGATAGATTTAGTTTTGCGCCACTGAAGTTTGCATTTACAAATTGCGGATATATGGGTTGATATTTTATATTTTGATTGATTAAATCTGATGGTCTAAAAACGAAATTAGTATCATTACTTATTAAAATCCTTTCATTGTTTAGGTTTAACAAATCTATTTCAAAACCTGTTGCTAATTTTTGATTCTTGTTGAAAGTTAAATTAAACAGGGATCTATAACCAAGCTTGGTTTCTGAGTATTTCTGTGTTTGGATACTTTCGTTGAATGCTATTGTTGGGTCATTTAAATTGCCGAGTGTATCTGCATCTGGGTATGCCTTTCCAACTTTTACATTGGATGTATAAGAGTTAAAATAAAGGACGTTTTTCCAATAGCTTCTTTGACTGGTTAAGGTTCTTAGATTGAGTCCGAAAACGATTTTGTTGCGTTTGAAATCTGGAAGATACAGGAGATTCAATTTTTTGTCGGCGTACACATTGTCAATATCTCTTACATAGCTTTCGGGACTCATTATTGCGAGAAAGGATAATTTGTTTTTTGTATTTAATTGGGTTGTGGTTTTTAATATCACATCGCCATATATGGGAAGCCCAATATCTTTGAGTCCAATTAAATTAACAAGGGCATAGAAATTTTGGTACCTAGCGGAGATAAACATATTTGTATTTTTAAGAATTTTGCTTGGACCATCATAATTTAGGGTAATTCCAAGAAGGTCAATTTGCCCATCTATAATAGCATTGTCTTTGTTGCCCTCCTTTATGCCTAACCCTAAATAGGAGGCGCTTCTTCTTCCGTATTCTGGTCCAAAACCGCCACCTTGAAACTGTGCATTATCAATTACTCTAGGCGCGAAAATACTAAACCTACCCCCGTTGGGGTCATTGAAAAAGCTATTGCCTTCTAGGTGTCCGACTTCTGTTAAAGGAATATCGTCTACCATATATACATTATCTCTAACGCCTTGGCCTCTAACAGCAATTGCTGAATAAATTCCACCACTACTAGAAACACCAGGTAGCATTCCAATTGCCCTGAAAATATCGCCTTGTGCACCTGGATTTAATGCAATTTCTTCCCTTGAAAAGCTATAGGTTGAAATGGGTGTGACTCTGTTGTTCTCAAATTTAAAGGCACTTACTTCCACGCCTTTTAATGTGGTTATTGCCACTTGAAGATTAATTTCTTTATAAACCGATTTATTAGGTAACACATTGATTTCATTTACCACTTGTGTTTCGTATCCAATGAGTCTAATTTCAATGGTTTGGTTTCCCGACTTTACTTTCCCAAGATCAAAATAGCCAAGGGAGTCGCTATTAATAGATATTTGATCTTTGGTTAATAAAATCAATGCACCAGCAATGGGTTGCTTATTATCTTTGTCGATTATTCTTCCCTTAATACTACCAAATTCGCTTTGTTGTGCGCATAAAGTTGAAGTTAGAATGGTTAATAAAAGAAGGGAAATTGAATGAATTATCTTGAGCATTTTTGATGGAAATCTAACTGTATAAAAAATGATAATTAGCAAGCATTTAGGCGCTTTGTTTTAATTGCAATTAAGACGGTATTTCTTGGCAAAGTTCTATAAGAACGCCATTAGTTCCTTTGGGGTGAAGAAAGGCGATTAGTTTATTGTCGGCGCCCTTTTTAGGTGTTTCGTGTATGAGCTGAAAACCTTCATTTTTAAGGCGTTCAAGCTCTGCATAAATATCATCTACGGCAAAAGCAATATGGTGTATACCTTCCCCTTTTTTTTCAATGAATTTTGAGATGGCACTTTCTTCCGAAAGACCCTGTAGCAATTCAATTTTGTTGGGACCATTGAGATAGAAAATGGTTTGCACCATTTCGCTTTCAACCACTTCCCTTTTATAAGGAGTTTGGTTCAGCAAGGCATTAAAAATAGCTTCTGATTTTTCTGCATCTTTTACTGCTATGCCAATATGTTCTATTTTTTGTATCATAAAATTTGATTGTTTTGGGAGGTGTAGGTGAGCCAGTAGTTGTTGATTTTTTGGTACTGCACTTCAATATTTAACGCAATTTTTCCTTTAGTTATTTGGGTGTTTAATACGCCATTTTCTTCAATAGTAAAGGGGGATATGAGCAGATTTTCTTTGAAATCTAATTCCTTTTGTCCGTATAATTTATACAAAGTTTCCTTGGTACTCCAGATAAGCGTTTGTTCGGCAATTTGAGAATCCTCACCTGCAAAATTCCATTCTTGCTCGTTCATGAATTTCTTTTTCACCCTGCCAATTCTAGGGTCAATTCTTTCTAAATCAATGCCCAGCAAGCTGTTGGGAGCCACTAATACTGCTGCATAGTCAAATGAGTGAGTGATAGAAATATGAAAAGGCTGCTCATCGATTTGTAGGAACGGCTTGTTAAATTCATTCTTATACAGCACGATATTTTTTTCCGGAAATAGTTGTGTGAGGATAATTCTACTGGCCAAGAAATGGCGGACATTTGCCTGCTGTATTCTTTGATGGTAGTTAGCCTCATTGTAGTTGTTGCCAATGGTATTAAGGAGCTCTTGGTTGCTTTCATTAATAAACCAGATGGCTAATTTTACATCAGGATAAATATTTTTATTTAGTACCAATGGCATATGGTGCAAGTTTACTTTTTTAAGCTCATTTTTGAACCAATTATTTTGATATGGGAAAGAAAATTGTTGTAGAGAAGGTAAATGATTTTACAGGTCATACTGGAAGTATATATGGGTTGTATGTTTCAAAAAACTTAAATTTAGTATTTACAGGGGCAGCAGATGGCAATGTGGTAGAGTGGAATTTAGCTAAGCCAGAAGAAGGAAGGCTCATTTGTAGGCTGAACCAACCTATTTACTGCATTTATTTGCATGAAGAAACGCAACAATTATGGGTTGGGGTGGCATCGGGTAATATTCATATTGTTGACCTTAAGAGTAAACAAGAGATTAAGAATTTGGCTGTACATCAGTTAGGCGTATTTGATATCAAATGTGCTGGAAACACTGTATTTGTGGCAGGTGGAGACGGGAGCATATCTGTATGGGACGCTCAGAGTTTAGAAATAATTGTCAAGAAGAAGTTTTCTGAAAAAAGCTGCAGGTGCATATCAATACATCCTCAAGGTTTAGGATTGGCGGCTGGTTTCAGTGATTGTTCAATCGTTTTGTTAAGTAAAAATTTAGAAATAAAGCAACATTATTTAGAGGCTCATTTGAATTCAGTTTTTGCATTGGCTTTTTCTCCAGATGGCCAGTATTTGCTCAGTGGGAGCAGAGATGCATGTATTCAAGTTTGGGAGCTTAAAAATGAATTAAATTTCATGACTTTAAAGCAAAATATTCCGGCACATAACCTACATGTGCATCATATATCGGTTCAGACCGAAGGAGATTTTTTCTTGAGCTCTAGTATGGACAAGTCCATTAAAATATGGGACTTACACGATTTTTCTTTGTTGAAAGTGGTGGATAAAATGCGCAATGAATCGCATGTAAATTCGGTGAATAAAATTGCCTGGGTAAATGCAATTGAATTTGTGAGCATAAGTGATGATAAAAAGCTCATACATTGGCGACTGATTTCTTAAAAAACGCCTAATTTTGATTATTTTTAATGTAAAGTTTGGAAAATAATTTTTCTTTTATCATATTAAAACAGCTATTTAGATAAAAAAAACCGCCGCTTGAGTAATTCTAACAAATATTAGTCGTTCAGGGTGTTACCAAGTTATTAACAAGTTGTTATGTTTATGGTACCAAATAATAGACACTTTAACTAAAATAGCTTATAGAAAGAACCTTTACACCACGTTAAAAAAGAAGTAGACATTGCGAAGCAGGTTTGCCAACATTCAAATGGTTGGGAAGCATTGATTTAACTGGCTAATTGCCATTTCGTAGGAGATTTAGTTTTTGTGTTTTTTGGAGACAAAAAAACAAATAAACTAAACCATATGATTTCACTTAAACAGAAAATTAAATTTTCAGGATTAAAATTCTTGATTTTATTTTTGATTTGTTTGCCATTTTTTGGCCATTCGCAAGTTGCAACAATAGGAACGGGTGTCACCGTTCAAGGAGGAACAACTGCACCAAGTCCTTACTATACTTATTATACTACCCATAGGGTACAATATTTAATATTAGCCTCCGAGTTAAATGCCTCGGGCGTGGTTGGACCAAGGATGTTGAATTCAATAGCAATTAATGTAGCAGCTTTGAGTGGAGGAACTCCTACTTGTTCTGGCGGTACCTTGGCAGCTGACCAAATTTTGGGTCTTTCTATTAAAATGAAGAATACCTCCGTTACTAGTGTTGGTTCATTAGATAATTCAGGACTTACTTCCTTGTTTTCATCTGCAAGTTATACATTTACCACCACTGGTTGGATTACTCATACTTTTTCTTCAGGTTTCTTTTGGGATGGAACTTCAAATTTGCTTGTTGATTTTTGTCATGATAATACGAGTGGTACGGCAACATCTTGTTATACCGCAGGTCCTAGTTTTCTAGTTAACACCACAGCTTTTAATAGTGCATTTCAAATTCATGCTGACGGAGCTGGATCTTATTGTAATTCGGCAACTGGTGGCTCCTCTAGCAATAACGGTGTCAGACCCAATTTTCAAATTGCACACAGTGCACCTCCCCCAATGATTTTTGTTTCATCTACCTCCACCACATCAAGTGTTTTGCCAGTAATTCCAGGGTCAACGAATAACCAAGTTATTGGTATGCAAGTTGTGACAAGCGGAGTATCCTCTCCTTTAATTTTAAATCAGTTTGATTTGAGCACAAATGGCACCACAAATAATGCTGATATTTCAAGTGCAAAAATTTACTATACAGGTACCAATCCAAATTTTTCTACTAGTACACAATTTGGCAGTGGTGTAACTAATCCTGGATCAACTTTTAACGTATCGGGAACGCAAGCTCTAGCATCAGGTACAAATTACTTTTGGTTAGTTTATGATGTTTCGCCAAGCGCTTCACCAAATAATATTTTAGATGCAGAGTGTAATCTAATTACCTATAATACGAGTACAACGGTTGCTCCAACCGTACAAGCGCCTGCTGGTTCTAGAACAGTTAGGCCAAGTTTAAATGGAGATTATACAATTGGTTCTGGTGGTGCATACCCAACTTTAACAGCAGCCATAAATGAGTTAAATAATGTTGGAGCAACTGGCCCTGTAACATTTTCATTAACCAACTCATTGTATTCAGTTGCAACTGGAGAAACTTTTCCGATTGTCATCAATAAAATTCCAAATTTCTGTCCAACATGTAATTCTGTAAATCCTATTTTAACAATCCGTCCAGCGTCTTCTTCAACTGGAGTTTTGATAGAAAATTTAGCTGCTGGTGCCTTTTCTATTTTCAATTTAAATGGAGCTCAATATGTAACTTTTGATGGTAGACCAGGAGGAACTGGGACATCGAAAACGATGGTTATTGCGAATGGTAATGGTGCCAATCCAGCAATTAATATTGTTAACGATGCCAAAGGTATCATTGTTCAACACTCATTTATCAAAAGTGCGAATGCATCTACCGTTTCAGGTGCAATTGCAATAGGTGGAACCACGGGCGTGAATGGCAATGACAGTATTGCTATCATGAACAACAATATTAGGAGTTATGCAAATGTGGCAACTGCACCAGCATTGGCCAATGGTATTTATGCAGCAGGACAATCTTTGGCTGCACAGAATGATTACTATTCAATTAGCAATAATAATTTCTATAATTTTTTGAATAATGGAATTTTAGTTTCTTCTGCAGGTTCAGGAAATGGGGCATATTGGAATATTACAGGTAATAGTTTTTATGATACTACTGCTGCAAACGTAAGTACATCTGCCATGGTTGCCATAAACTTTACTCCATCCACTGGAACAGCAAATTCATTTGGACATGTAATAAGTGGGAATTATTTTGGAGGAACAGCACCACTGTGCGCAGGTTCAGCATTGAATTTTTCTGGAGCATCTGGATCTTTTATTGCAATTGTTGCTTCAAACACAACAAGCGCCACTCAAACTTTAATTCAGAA
>JBILVK010000089.1:0-11700 GCA_044370475.1 Bacteroidia bacterium | reverse complement strand
CTGGATATATAAATCAAGTTCCTTGATGAATAAATGCGGCCTATCTTTTCTTGTTAAAATATCGCCCCTGCCATAAATATGATCTACCATTTCTTGTAAGGAAACCAGCTTGTCGTAATACGCTAAGTTTGGTCCCGGACAAATAGAAACACTCTCTTTATAATGCTTGGTTGGTATACCGTATTTCATTAAAGCCGCATTGGATAAACCCACACACAAACACTCGCGGGTGGTGGTTAATTCAAACTCTTTTTGAAACTCTTTATCGCTTAAACCCTTTGTTTTAAGATCATTTAAACGCAAGTGTTGGTATTGGCGAGAGGCCGTGCAAATTGGGTCTTCGGTATATTCTTTGTTAAGTACAGAAAACTTTTTGGGACAAGAGCTACCCGGTCTGTTTTTCTGTATCATAAACTCCTTTTCTTGCGCCATGCTGTTGTTGCGAATATTGTTGAACCTAACGCCCAATGGAGAGTTGTGACTCAAATACAAATCCTCCTCGCGGGCTTTGCACAATTGCTCTAGGGTTGCCTCGTCTACTGTTGTAGCCTCTGGAACCAATAAAAAAGTAGAACCCCAACCCACAGAATCTAACTGATATTCTTCCATCAACATTTGGTGTTCTTGGGCAGTACCCACACCACCTTGCGCAGTAAATTTCTGCTCAAAAGGTTCGGCTGGAACCGGTATATTTTTCTCTGTTAAAGCTGCAGCATATAGTTCAAACAAAGTGGTTTTTAACTCCTCTCTATGCTGCTTAAATTCTTCCAAAATTGGACCCATCAACAAACCATCGGTTGCAAATGCATGTCCGCCACAATTTAAACCCGACTCCATTCTAAACTCACTCACCCAAAGTCCCTTTTTAGCCAAGAACTTACCCTGAATTAAAGCCGAACGGTAATCGCTAATCTTTAGGATAATTTGCTTTTTAAGTGCACCAACTTGGTTGGGATAAAAATCTTTAAACTGTTCAAAATAGCTATACAAACGCGGATTTAAACCAGCAGATAACACCACCGAGGAAGCCAAATTACTTTGGGCAAAACCTCTTAAAGCGGCATGGGCATCGTTGAATTCTGACGGTAATTTTACACCATCTTGTTCGTTTTCACGATCCAATTTGGTCATGATATTGATATCAATAGAACCTGGTTGAATATGTTGTTTTACCCAATCGCGCACAGAATTGTTCATGCCCGATTGTTTGATGCGCTCAAAAAACTCCTTTTTGATGCTGGCATAATCTGGCAAAAGCTGAAAATATTTTTCTAATTCGCTTCCTTTTTCCCAAGCTGCATTTTTAATGGCATCAATTTTTAGTTGCACAATTTCTTGCACCATATTTAAGTAAGCGGTTACGCGCTTGGCCCTAAAATCGTCCATCTTGGCCGATATTTCTTGGTAAGCCAAGTTAAATTGCTCGCAATAATAGGCACGCATTTGCTCCAAAAGCGTATCGTCTACCATAGAAATAACAGAGGAAATACCATAGGGCGCCACTTTAATTGGAGAGTCAATGGTAAAGGCAACTCCCATAACTGGGACATGGAAACTATGTAATGAATTGGAATGCGTCATGTAATAATTTTTTGATTACCCCACGAATTTAGGCGTATTGAAAGCTGTAAATTATGACATAGGTCATTTTTGCAAAAAATGCCAAATTCAATTTCAATGTTCCACAGAAATTCAAGCACAAGAGCACTGCGGCTTTTTAGGCAACACCCAAAAAACATTCGGTCTGAACCAAGACAGGGTTGATAGCAATGCTTCCAAGCCCTACCCTGCATCCGCGCCTCGGTTCAAACCGAAAAAAAACGATGAAAGCCCACAGCAAAAAGGGCATAAAAAAAGGGCAGGTGAATAAACCACTGCCCTTTTATCATATGAGAAAAATACTATAAAACCTCGTTTACATTGTGGTAAGGAAGGTTAAAGGCATCTGCAACACCTTTGTAAACCACTTTACCTTCAACAACGTTTAATCCCAAACGTAATTCTTCGTTATCTGCACAAGCTTTCTTCCAGCCTTTGTTGGCCAATTGCAATCCGTAAGGAAGCGTTGCATTGGTTAAAGCCAAAGTAGAAGTATAAGGCACAGCGCCTGGCATATTGGCCACGCAATAGTGAATAATACCATCTATTTCGTAAGTTGGATTCTCGTGTGTAGTAGGCTTGCAAGTCTCAATACAACCACCTTGATCTACCGCTACGTCAACTAAAACGGTACCCGGACGCATTTCTTTTAACATATCGCGGGTAATTAAATGAGGGGCTTTTGCACCTGGAATTAATACCGCACCTACAATTAAATCTGCTGTTTTAATAGCCTCGCGAATATTGTATTCGTTAGAGAAAACAGTCTTCACGTTGGCAGGCAAAATATCATCTAACTCGCGCAAACGAGGAATAGAAATATCCATAATGGTAACGTCTGCAGCCATACCAGCCGCCATTTTAGCCGCTTGTGTACCTACAATACCACCACCTAAAACCAATACCTGTGCTGGTTTCACGCCCGGTACGCCACCTAATAAAATACCTCTGCCACCCATTGGTTTCTCCAAATATTTGGCACCTTCTTGAATACTCATTCTACCAGCAACTTCGCTCATAGGAACCAATAAAGGCAAAGAACGATCTTTCTTCTCTACGGTTTCGTAAGCCAAACAAATTGCTTTGCGCTCAATCATGGCGTTGGTTAACGGCTCATAACTGGCAAAGTGAAAATACGTAAACAACAATTGATTTTCTTTGATCAAAGGATACTCAGAAGCAATAGGCTCCTTTACCTTAATAATCATCTCTGCTTTGGCGTAAGTTTCTTCTATGGTAGGAAGAACCGTAGCTCCTGCAGAAGCATATTCTTGGTCGCTAAAGCCACTACCAATACCGGCAGTAGATTGAACAAACACTGGGTGACCTGCTTTTACGAAGGCCGAAACACCTGCAGGAGTAAGTCCTACGCGGTTTTCATTGTTTTTAATTTCTTTTGGAACACCAATAATCATAATTGTAAAATTTGGGTGGGCAAACTTAGGATTAAATTATCAATTCACAAAAAATGAATTGTAGTCTTTAAGCTTGCAAAATAGTTAGGAATTTGAATTGCAAAATAGCAAGTACAATCATGGGTAAGTCTACCTTTTATAGGCACTTTTTTAATTCGGTCCGAACCAATGAATCTGGATACAGCAAGGGCTGCGTTGGGAATTTCTGCCACACATAGACACATATATCTGCAATGTCTTCTGCCGTGAGGGTTTTGTTTGCCGGCATGGCTTGGTTATAATTTACACCATTCACTTGCAGGCTGCCACTCATGCCATTTTTAATCATACAAGGCAAATCCAAGGCATGCTTGGCCAGGTAATCGGAGCCCTTCAGCGGCGGAATCAACTGCGCCAAGCCACTTCCATCTGCTTGGTGACAATTGCTGCAATGTTTCTCGTACAACTTTACCCCGTTGTTGAGGCGCTTCATGCTTACCAATTCGGTATCTGAGCAGGCATTTATAAGTACCATTGCTCCTAGCATAAAGAACATTATAAAAACCCTTTGCCCTTTGTATACATTTAGTATTTGAAAGGTTTGCAGCTTTTCATTTTGCGCTTTTTGCCAAGTCATAAATGGAGTGGATAGGTTCAGCGCGCCTAAAATAGCCTTCGCTATGGCCAACATTTTTTTGAGTAAGGTATTAAGCAACATCAACGCTCCTTATTTCTCGGCCTTAAGCGCGTACAAATCAAGCAACAATTGATCTACCTCCTTCTCATCGGTACCATTATAAATACCCCGCACCCTACTTTGCTTATCCACCAAAATAAAACCACCACTATGCACATAACCACCAGGCTCGGTGCTATCTGGCATGGCCGTAGCATAATAACCCTTCTCAGCCATCTCATAAATATGATCGCGGTTCCCCGTTAAAAACTGCCATTGCTTTCCATCAGAACCCAAACGCGTGCTATAATCCTTGAGCAAAGCCACGGTATCGTGCTCTGGATCTATGGTATGCGAAACCAGCATAAAATCACCATCGCCCTTTACCTTCTCATACACCCGCAACATCTGCTTTTTCATAATTGGGCAAATGGTCGGACAAGTAGTAAAAAAGAAATCAGCCACATAAATTTTGCCCTTCACATCCTCCTGAGTAAATGTCAGACTATCCTGGTTTACAAAGCTAAAATTGGGCACCGTAGCATAAAGCGTATCCACCACAGTCTTACCATCCACTTGGCGCTCTACAGCCTCTCTATTGCCCAAAATAGGCAGTTTTTGCGGCTCATTGCAAGCCCAAAGCAAGCCAATAAGCGCAGCAATCATTAAGAATGAATTTCTATTCATGTATATTTTAAAGATATTTCGGTTCGAACCAAAGCCAAAATGAAGCAATTTGGTTTTGAGGCCCGCAATTTACGCAAGTTTGGGCTATTAAAAAGCATCAGTCAATCAAGCCATTAAGATAAATTATGCTAAAAAAGAATAATTTGGTTGCAAAATTCACAATATCCTTTATTTTTGCACCTCCTTAAACAATAGGAATCGGGGTGTAGCGTAGCCTGGTATCGCGCCACATTTGGGATGTGGAGGTCGTAGGTTCGAATCCTGCCACCCCGACGAAAAGCTCAGCAGAAATGTTGAGCTTTTTTTGTTTACCACCCTAACCTGTTGCAATAATTTATATGAAAGAGCTGGTGTGGATTTGTAATCCGCACCAGCTGAATCAAACTCAAAAGTTGTGGAGTAAGAAATAAAAAGGCTGGTGCGGATTTGCAATCCGCACCTAATGTTGTAATAAGAAATAATTAAACAAATAGATTCAGATTGCAAATCCGAATTAGCTTCTTGTCATCTTCAAATATTCTTTCATGGTGTTACAAGGAAGCTTGCTACCTTTTGCTTTTACATCGGCTATAAATAAATCACATTCCTCCTCGGTCATTATTTTTTTTCGAATGGCTTCCACCAATAAATCCATAGTGGTAAAATAAATTATTCTGTGCTCTTCACAATAAGCTTTGATATCCTTCAAATTGCTGCTGGCAATAAATTCCTTTTCAAATCTAGCGACTGCCATGCAAGCACTTTCCCCTTCACCAAACCTTTTCGTCAACATGGCATACTCCTTAATAATTTCAACTTTTACAGGAAATTGGATAACGGGAATTTTAAACATCGTTAAAAAATTCGTTACAGGAATAACAAGACCCTTACTTCTAAACAATTCATTCTTTACTTTATCTAGCATGACAAACCTGTTCGGAAAAATGGCCGAAAGTATATGAATGCAATTTCCGTTGAGAAAGTGTCGAACAACATCTGCATCTAAAAGAATGTTGGGCTCATTCCTCTTGCTCATTATCGTTTGCTAAATTTTCAATATCCTTCCCAATATCATTCATCAATCCAATAAAATGAGATTCCGAAATCACCTCTTTATCAAACAAATTTTTTGCACGAGCTCCATAGTCGCCTATAACCAAACCGGCATTCCCAGGCTCATATAAAGTAGTATCATAACCCAATAATTCGGCACTGTGTTTAACACCCATTTTAAATTGAACGTATCTTGCCATATCAATTAAACCCAATGCCTCCAATCTTATCAACAAGGCATGCCGACTACACGCAAAATATTGCTCAATTTGAATAATAGTTGTGAGTGTAATTTTATTCTTGGCTAGTTCTGGCTTTGGAATAAGGGATAACAATCCCTCTTCTGGCATCAACAAATAGGCTGCAAACCAATCGGCTTCATATTCAACCTTATCTTTCTTATCAAACCTTCCTGCATTAGATATTTCGGATATAAATTCTTCTTGCACAAACAAATGATAAAGTTCATGCGCAATGGTAAAATGCTGCTTACTTACTCGGTGATTCGAATTGATTACTATAAAGCGATGTACCCCATGTTTTATTGCCATTCCCGAAAAATTGTCGGACATTGACCTAAACAAAGCAAGAACCCCAAGTTTGGGCAACCAACTCTTCATTCGTATTGGTTCACATGCCCCAATACCATTCCTGATTCGAAAGTCGGATGCGGCCTTTTGTAATGGGAAATTATTTTGCATTTTCCTTTTCCAGTTCAACTATTTTCAAATAATTCTTCACCACTTTTCTAAACTGCGCTAGTTCTTTCATATCCGTTTCATTTACCTCAGTTGCTCTGAAAGCAAAAGCTGCATTTGTATGAATTAAATCAATATCCGTTTCAAAAAAATTCACCAATTCAGTTCCATATAAATCAGCAAGCTTTTCTAACACATCAACAGAAGCTTCTCTACTATCGTTTTCATAATAGCTGAGTAGCTCCCTTTTTATTCCTAAGAAGGTGGCCACTGCTTCCTGAGAAAAATTATTCCTCTCCCTAAAAACTTTTAAAACTTTTCCAATTTCCATAATCCTGCGCCCCTTTATTGTTACAAATATATAATAATAACTAATAATTAGTAAAATTTGTAACAAAAATAAAAACAACAATAATAAACACAATCCTGACATACAACACAATAAACAAAAGTCAAATTTCACCAGATCCTAAAACTCCAATTTGTAGCTCAATATCGGAATAAGTGGTGTTTGATACCAACTTACGATGCTTTGTGATTTAGAATTATAATATTGGCCGCCAATATTCTGGCGGTTGGTGGTGTTTTGTATATCCAAAGCAAAGGTGCTCGTTAGCTTTTTATAATTCCGTTTGATGCTGAAGCGAATGTCTAAACGGTAGTAATTGGGATTCTTGTTTTCAAATGCCTTATCGTTTTGTAAAACGGTTTCTCCACTTGCTTGCGAAGCGACTAAATCAATAGGCGTATTTCTATAACCTCCCACATAAACCGATTTAAAATTTGCACCCAATACCTTATCCTTACGCTTGCCATTTAAACTCCACTCTTTTCCTAAAGTAATCGTTAACGCAAAATTGGTATTAAACTGGGTATTGTACCAATTTCCATTGGCCGCTTTATACTTAGAATCATATAAAGATGCCGATACCAAATAGTACAATCGCTTGTGTAAAAACCGCTCATAGGTCAATTCTAAACCATAGTTTCTTCCTATCCCATTATTCACCAATTGTTGGGTATAAAAGCCATCCATCGAATTTAAAATAGAATAGGTATTGTTCACCTCATTGCTAATAGGCACATCAAAAAGGTGTTGGTAATACAGCTCTGTTTTAAGATGAGAGTATGCATTCAGCAACCAATCATATCCCAACACAAAATGATGTGCTTTAGTTAAATCCAATTGCTTATTCAAGGTGCTCGTGTTTCCAAAGCTATCAACCGATTGCGCAAAATAAACGCCAATGGGTTGAATTTGCCCATGCAATCCATACCCAATGGTCAATGCGCTTTTTTCATTTACTTGATAACTTAAACTTGCTCTTGGTTCAAACGAAAAAGAATTATTTAAAAACAAATGCAAATAGTGCAGTCCCAAATTGGCCGTCAACTTCTGATTAAATTTATGGTTCAATTGAAAGTAAGCTTGGGCCGTATGCGTGTTTCCTTTCATGGCAATTCTGGTTACCAATAACGTTGTATCAACATTGCTCTTTTTACTTAAGTTATAAGTAAGCTGATTCAAAATCACACCTGTGCGAAAGCTGCTTTTGGCTGTAATTTTCTGAGTATAGCTGCTGCTTAAGGTAATTTTGCCTTGCTTATAAGACTCATAAGATATATCGGTAAAAGTGCGTAAATCGTTCTCTAGTTTTGACGCCTCAAAGCCATTCTCTGTGCCAGAAAAAACCAAAGCGGTTTTTAGGTACGACTTATTGTTAAACAGTTTTACATGGGTTAAACCTGCTGCCCCAGTATTGCTTCTATAAGTGGTATTTAATTTATAAAAATCGTCGCCTTCCCAAAGTAAACTGTCTTTAACTGCTTTGGTTATTTGATAACTCAATCCGCCAAAACCAAATAGGCTAAAATTACCTAAATTCTTAGTAGGAAGAAAAACATTAAAAGACAAATCTTGAAAATTGGTAATGCCATTACCCAATGGAACTCCAATTTTAGATAAGATGTTTAAAGTAGAATAACGATAGTTGATTAAATACGAGCCACCATAGCCTTTTTTAAACGGACCTTCGGCCGCAACATCAGCACCCAAAACTCCTAGCTGAATGGTGTACTCTCTCTTTTGATTGTTTCCTTTGCGAAGCTTTAAATCAAACACCCCAGACAAAGCATTGCCATATTCTGCCGCAAAGGCACCTGTAGAAAAATCAGAATTGCTAAGCAATTGTGCACTCAAAATAGAAACCCCTCCTCCAGAGGAACCCACTGCAGAAAAGTGGTTGGGATTGGGAATTTCTACACCTTCCATGCGCCACAACAAACCATTGGGTGAGTTCCCCCTAATAGAAATCATATTGCCGCCATCGCCTGCATTTACAACTCCTGCAAAGGATGTTGCCATTCTACCTGGATCGTTAACCGCAGCGGCAAATTTTTGTGTTTCTTCCACAGAAAATGTCCGGGTACTTATTACCGACATTTCATTTAAGGGCTTATTCTTATCGGTAGTTGCAGTTACTACCACCTCATCCATGGCTTTAATATCTTCTTCCAATTGCACGGTTAATACCAATTCTTTTCCGGCATTCACACTTATGTTTTGAATCAAAATTTCCTTGTAACCAATAAAAGTCACCTTAAAACTTTGTACTCCCACCACTACCCCACTCAACAAAAAATTTCCTTCAACATTGGTGGTGGTGCCTTTTGCAGGACTCGAATGCATCACTTGCACTATGGCTCCGGCAATGGGCGATTGCGATATTTTATCAATCACCAATCCCCTCACATTTTGCGTGGCAGTTTGTGCCATTAACAAAGAATTGAATAGACATAGGGCTGTTAGAAAAATCAATTTAACTTGTTTCATATTTTATTATCTAAGGTTTTAGGAAAACAAGATTTGAATTCAGATACGAGCCAATACTGTAAAAAACGTCTTTGGTTCGAACCGAAAAAATCTTTGCTTTTCCTGCTTGTTTAGGATATGAAACCTGAAAAGGGATTTACCCCTATGCTGAGAAAAAAAAATTACAAAATCTTTAAATACAATTTTGCACCAATCCACATTTTAGTATTTCTATCGCCACTATCTTGGTTATAGAAAAAATAGGGCGGAATGTTTTCAAAAATAGCACCCGAGTTTGTCTCACCCGTATTGGATGAAAACACGTTGTAGGTAGGACCAAAACCCAACTTCAATTTAGGTCTAATTTTATAAGCTATGCCCACAAATACCTTACCAGATAGATTGTCCAAAGAAAGTGCGTAGCTGGTATTTTGAAATTGTTGACCCGTAAGTTCTATAGATACATTCCATTTTTTTTGCAGCGTTAATTCGCTACCCAAACCATATCCATACGTCCATAACTGGGGCTTGGAATAATTAATACCCAAAATAAAAATATTGTGCAAAGCATTCACACCCGTACCAAAAGAAATGCTTGCAAAACGCATTTCATCACTCGCCAATTCAAATGTATGATATCCCTTCTTAACATAACTAAAAAAACCAAAAGGCATACCCGCAAAGGTATCGGCCACATTTAACAAAGAAAATTGCATGCCTTTCACATAGCCTGCCTTATTCAAAATCCCAGAGAATTGAACGCCATTTACGGTGTCTGCAGTATTAACAATTCCGGCTAATTGTAAACCCTCTACCTTTTGAGCATAGTTATAAATTCCGCCCAATTGCATACCCATGATGCCATTAGTTTGGTTATAAATACCTGCCAATTGAACACCCTTCACTCCTTGCGTATAATTGCAAATTCCTCCCAATTGCATGCCCAAAACCATCGCTTTATTTATATTAACAATACCCCCAATTTGCAATCCATTTGTCTGTTTACTATTTAAGTTTGCTATCCCGCCTAATTGACATCCAGTAACATTTCCAGAAACCAAATTTACCAGTCCTGCTACCTGCCCATACTTCACATCTCCATTGTCGATATTAACAAGTCCGCCCAATTCAAAAACATCCACTCCCTTAGAATAACCAGCCAAAACATTAAACGAATATTTATTAACGGTGTTGATAGATAAGAGTCGGTTAGTCCCAATATTGGGCAAGGCAGAAATTGAAAAATTAGTAAAAAGGGTATCACTAATATTCCTAAAATTTATATCCTTACTTTTTAAACGCATCCAAAAGCTCGACGCTATTTCTGCAGTAACTTCTGGCTTAGGAACTATAGAATCAGAAACCAACGAATCCTGCTTTGCAACAAGGGTATCGGGCATATGAGTCACCAATACTTTTGGAGCTGTTTTAGCATGCAAGTATATAGAAAATTCTTGCTTGGAAGAACTACTAACAAGTATCGTTGTGTCTCTATATCCCTCCTTAGCAACAGATAAAAAAAACCTGGTTGTTTTGTTTGAAAATTCCATTTCAAAATAGCCAAAATTATTGGTAATCGCCGACTGCTTATTTTGCTTGATATAAACACTGGCATTAGGAATCACCAAGCTATCAAGGGCATTATAAATATAGCCATTCATTTTTATCAAGCTTGCAGGAGCGGCTTTATTGCAAGTAATAATGATGTACTTCTCCTTCACTTTATAAGAACAATTTGAAGGCTGCAACAAACTATTAAGGACCAAACGTAATGGCTTATTCTTGCACACATAACTCATTTGTTGCTTGTCGTTAAATCCTTGAGAATAGGAAAATACCACTTCGGTCTGAACCGATATTGTTTTAAAAATATCCACCAATGTTTGTTTATTGGCTGCTATCGTTACCAAGCGCTCCAAGTAGGGAGTCCTTTGGGCCTTAACACCGCTAAAAATTACAATAAAACACCCCAACAGGGTATATCTAAAAAGTTTTATGGCGTACATGATTCTCCCTTGATCAAATAACCACCCGAAATTTTCTCATACTTTAACCCAAGCGTTTCACATACTATACTCAGGATGGTAGGCAAATCTTCGTTGTTAAATTCACTTGTAATGGTGCAATCCTTTAATGCTGCATGTTGCAACAAAATGGTGGTATTGAAACTAGCATTTAATTGCAATACAAGCTCACCCAACTTGGTATCATCAAACTTAAATGAGGTGTTTATATTTTGCGCTACCGTAGTATTTATCAGCTGCCTTTTAGAACGAATATATACTGCCTTGCCTTGCTCTTTTAGTTCAAGTTCTGCCCCCAAGCTATCAAACAAGAAAACCACCCCTTCGCTTACTTGCACATAGACAGAATCTGCATCTAATGACAATTTAACGCTAAACTTTGTGCCAATATCTTTGATAAAAAAATTACCTGCATCAACAATAAATGGCAAATCATCTCTATGTGTTACCACAAAATCGGCACTCCCATTTAGGTGAACGGTTCTATTCTTTGTGCCATAATTTTCATCAAGGAGCAGCTTAGTATTTTCAGAAATAATTACTTCGCTAAGGTCATCCAGTTTTACAAATTGAGAATTGCTCTTGGTTTCAAATGCCAGCTGTTGCGATCTATTTCCATTTAAATAATATCCCAAAACAGCTCCTATTCCGAGTAAAACAAACAAGGACGCTGCAATTTGCCAATAAGCGAATTTACGGGGTTGTTTAATTGTCCTTTTTTCTTCAATGGACTTGTTTAATTTAATCCATGCCGCTTCTGTATCCACTGTAGCATGCG
>JBILVK010000219.1:0-3188 GCA_044370475.1 Bacteroidia bacterium | reverse complement strand
CAATCTGGCACCCAGCTTCAATTAAAACACAAGGAACCTGGCTTTTATTTCTTAAAAATTACTGGAAACGAAACTCATTATGGCAAAAAATTGCTTTTAGAATAAGGATTCACATCAACTAATTTTATTGCAATGTAAAAGGCAAATTTATGCTTCTTTATGCTTTCAAATTCATGAGTGTAAAGGCTATAAAAAAGTTGGCTAACCAAATAAATGACTAGCCAACTTTTTAAAAACATACACTATAAATAAATCCCTAAATCACTCTTGTATTTATGCTTTCTATGGGCAAATTCCCCTTGGTTAAACAACTTTTTACCTTCCATATAATACAATTCTAAAGCTGGATTTTCTTCCAAGGCTTGCAGCGATAGCTCTGCATTTTGGGCATCTATGCCATGCTCATTTTCTTCCTTTTTTTGAAAAGATTGCACTACGCCATCTCTCACAAAAAGTGCCTTTTGATATACACGTTGACTTACTTCTTTTATCAATTTATTTATTTTCATAATGGCTTATTGGGGAATTAAAATCTTAAATCAAGTGCCCAGCAAAATGCTGGGCACATTAATTATTTAACGAAAAACAACAAACTTCTTTTCACTAAATGCGCGAGCATCAGAGTTAATGAAAAGCATAAAGGTTCCTTCTGATAGACCTTCTGTTTCTATAGCAATTTCTTTAGACCCTAAATGGTCAACCTTTTTGCTATACACCACTTTACCTAATACATCCAATACCTGTATGCTGATAGGCTCATGAATTACTTCATTAAATTTAAGCGTAAACACACCATTGTTTGGATTTGGATACATGCCATAACTCATCTCATTTTCTACTTTGTTTACAGAAGACAATATTCCACCATCTCCCAATTTTGGATCAAGTTTCCAATTGGTACCATCTTGTAAATTCACAAATTTTAAAGTTCCAGTGCATGGCAACTCTCTCACTTGCACAAACATGCTCATGGTATCTCTACATCCTTCCGAACCTACTGCCACAAGTGTTACAACATAGTTACCGGCTGCTGAATACTTCTTATTAAAAATATAGGTATTGCTAGAATCCATAGTACCATCTCCAAAATACCAATAGTATTTGTTGATCCAACCCTGACCCATATAGCTAGATGTATTGTAAAAGTTAAAGCTATTGTTGTTTACACACTGTACTTGATAATCTGTATTAAACGATGCACTTGGTCCGCTTAAGCCTTCTGCTACATTAACTGTTTTGGTGTGGCTCGACATACAACCTACAGAATCAATGGCAACCAAGGTTACTTGATAGGCTCCTGCTGTTGGATACCCTTTGCTTGGATTGGTTTTTACCGATGATGTTCCGTCTCCAAATGTCCATAAAAATACATTGTTAATACCAGTGGTTAAATTCTGGAACTTAACTATGTTCTGACATTTACATGCACATAAAGAATTATCAAAAGTAAAATTAGCAATATGCGCATTAAAGGCCCTATTAACTGTCACTGCTTGTTCTGCAGTGTCTGCACAACCATACAAATCTTTGGCAATTAATCTAATGGTAAAGGTGCCATTGCTTGTATAGGTATAAGTAGCGGTTGCTCCTTTAGCTGTATCATTTACCAAACTATTGTCGCCAAAATCCCAAGTATAGGTATTAGCATTCTTAGATGAATTGTTTACCAAAATGGTATTTGAACAAGCATTATTTGCCACGTCGAATCCAGCTATTGGAGCTTCTTGAATATGGAAGTATCTGCTTATGGTATCGTAACATCCTCCATTTGCAACAACATAAGATAAACTATGTCCGCCAACAGTTGGATTGCTCACAACCATATTAGATCCCCATCCTATAACAACTCCATCCCATAACCATTTGTGCATGCTAACATAACCCGCATTTCCTGTGGCAGTAATGGTATTGGTACATGCCTCAACTTCATAACCATAATCTGCCTTTGGAGGGTATATACCCGACCAATTTGGCGCAGTAATTACTTGTGAGATACTGCTTGTGCAACCTGCACCTAAGTATGCTGTTAGGGTAACTGTATAGTTTCCTCCAGTAGTATAACCATGTATTGGAGCTGTAGTTGAATCTATTGGAGAACCATCTCCAAAATTCCAAACATAAGACCCTCCATTTACTGTAGTATTATTAAACTGAATGGCATTTGAACATGCGTTTACAGAATAGCTAAATAAAGCTTCAGGCAATTCGCCTTCATTCACACTTATTCCTCTGCGTAGGGTATCTGTACAACCATTTTCAGCAACGTTAATCATGGTTACTTCATACCAGTTTATGGCGGAATATCTGTGGGTAAACGACATTGAATCGTGACACAATTCGCCTCCATCGCCCATATTCCAGTAGTTGCCTATGCTGTTTGAAGAGGTGTTTGTAAAGTGTATTTTCTTGCCACAAGTGCTTCCAGTGGTAAAATCTGCTACTGGAGATTCTTTAACTGTGATTACTTGGTATGCAGTATCCTTACATCCGTTCGAACCTATTGCAATTAATCTTACAGTATAAGTTCCAGCTGTAGCGTACACTTTGTTGTAGGCAAATGTATTTACATAATCAAAAGTTCCATCGCCAAAATCCCATTTGTAATTGGTATTCCAACCTGCACCTGCAAAACTTGAAGTATTATTAAAATTAAAACTATTGCCATTCAAACATTGTGTAGACTCATTGGCCAAAAATGACGCCATTGGACCATTTGATGGGGAAGCAATAATGATAGTTTGTGAGATTGTATCAACACATTGAGTTGAACTTATTGCAACAAGTTTTACCAAATATGTTCCTGCAATCGCAAAAGTTTTACTTACTGTATTTCCTGTTGCGCTTGTTCCGTCTGCAAATATCCATCTTAATTCACTTGCATTGCTCGAAGTGCTTGTAAATTTAACTTTATTAGCGCAAGGACCTGTTATTGAATTATAGGTATAAGAAGCCACAGGATTAATACCTAAACTTGGGTTTATAACCACAATTCTCTCCATGGTATCTAAACAGCCACTGCCATTGGTAACAACTAACATTACAGTATATGTTCCAGGATTGGTAAATAGATGCTTAGGATTTTGAAGGTTACTTGTATTTGACACACCTGAGCTAGGGTCGCCAAAATTCCAGCTATATTGGGTCGAACCAAAAGAATAACTGTTAAACTGAGCATTAGTTGCACACTG
>JBILVK010000088.1:0-11773 GCA_044370475.1 Bacteroidia bacterium | reverse complement strand
CTTTCAAACCATGCTTGATCGCAATGCCTATGATGTGGCCATGCATATTGCCAAACAAAGTGGGGTGTTAAAATCTTTATATGAAGACAAAACCGTTGAAGGCATAGCACGTTATGAAAATACCGAAGCTCTGTTGAATGGTATCAAAGAGTTTAGCATTGAAGAATCTGCAGATGATGATGGCGTGCTAAAATCTAGGTTATTGGCAGATTTTATGGCAGATGTTGCCTTGCTCACCAACGATGATAAAGACAAGGACCAGGACCAAGATCATGTGAGCTTAATGACCATTCACTCGGCCAAAGGATTGGAATATAAATACGTGCACGTGGTGGGCTTGGAAGAGAATCTTTTCCCTAGTCAGCTTTCTCTAAACAGCAGACAGGAGTTAGAAGAAGAGCGCCGCTTATTTTATGTGGCCTTAACGCGGGCCATGAAAAAACTCACCATCTCCTTTGCCACCAGCAGGTTTAAATTTGGCAATATTACCAATTCTGAACCGAGCAGATTTTTGAGTGAGCTCGACCCGCAATTCTTGCATTTTGAGAATATGTTTTCGCCCAAGGGTCAGTTTAATGAAAGTGGCGGCAGCAGCAGAACGGGCACCATGAGTGGCTTGCCTAAAAAAGCATTAACCATTTCTAGGCCACAACCTAGAACAGCCGTGCAACAAGCACCGCAAGGCGATCCAAACTTTGAGCCAGATGATACCAGCAATTTGCAAAGTGGCATGAAAGTAGAGCACCAACGCTTTGGTAACGGTACTGTGGTACAAATGGAAGGCATTGGCGATAACAAAAAAGCCACCATCGATTTTGAACAACATGGCAAAAAAGTACTTGTGTTAAAGTTTGCTAAATTGAAAATAAAATAGCTATTTGTTGGTCTGAACCAATTATGTAGATATGAAACTCATTAGTTACCTTAAACTTCCTCTCTCTGCGGTACGCCTTTGGTTTGAAGCCAATGAAACCAGCTTTCCGGCCAAGGATAAATGGCATATTTTTAGGGTGCTCTTGCGTTTACGTTTTAAAGAGATTGGTGAGAAAAAGAACACCATCATTAGTGAGCAAATCTTTGGCTTTAAGGTTCATGCTTATGATTATACCACGCTCTTGTTTTTATTTAGGGAGATATTTTTATCCAAAGATTATTACTTTGAATCGGTTCAGACCGAACCTAAAATAATTGATTGCGGCGCCAATATTGGCATGTCGGTTTTCTTTCATAAGTACTTTCATCCCAATGCCCACATTACCGCATTTGAGCCTAATCCCAGTGCCTTTGAGCTCTTAGAACTCAATGTAAAAAGCAATGGATTAAAGAATGTTACATTGGTTAAAAAGGCGGTATCTAGTTCCTTAGAACCTATTTCTTTTTTTGTAAACAACGACAAAGGATCCTTGCTTTCTTCTATTAGAGAAGACAGAGGTGGCAGCAGCAAAATTGAGATTGAAACCGATTTGTTGAGCAACTATTTAAAAGAGAAAGTAGATCTATTGAAAATAGACATTGAAGGTGCCGAGTGGCAGGTATTGGAGGACTTAAAAGTGAACGGGCGACAGTTAGCCAATGTGGATCATGCCATTATAGAATACCACCACAAAATCAACAATGAAAAATCGAGGCTAACTACATTTTTAAGTTATTTTGAAAGCTGCCAGTACGAGTATAATATCCGCACTTTCCACAAACAAAAAGGCGATTTTCAGGACTTAATAATCCATTTCTACAGAGATTAAACTTATTTGGCCAGTGCCAACAATTGCTGGTGAATTTTTAGCACTTGAGGGATGAGTAAATCATCGTTGTTTTGAATAATGAATTGGGCGAATTTAGCTTTTTCTTCTTGCGGCATTTGATTCCGCATGCGGGCAAGAATGGCAATTTGCGTAGCCCCATCTCTGGCCATACTTCTTTTTAATCGTATCTCTTCATCGGCCAATACTACGATTAATACATCTAGATTTTTATACGATTCGCTTTCAATAAGTAGGGCTGCTTCCTTTAAAATATAGGGTGCATTTTGCTGTAGCACCCAGTTATCAAAGTCTTTAAATAAGGCTGGGTGAACCAATGCATTTAACTGTTGAAGCAACTGGGCATTGTTAAAAACTTGCTGTGATATTTCGGCTCGGTTCAGACCGCCTTGGCTGTTGTATGCATTTGCGCCCAGGAGATTTTTGATATGAGACACCAAGATTTCATCTTCAACCATTACGGCTTTGGCGCGAGAATCTGCATCGTAAACGGGTACGCCCAATTGGGCAAAGATGCGCACCAGGGTAGATTTACCGCTGCCTATATTGCCGGTGATGCCAACTTTTAACATACTAAAAACGGGTTGCAAAACAAAGCTAGCCTTTAAAAGCTAACTTTCTTGCAACCCGTTATAAAAAATTACTTAGTTTCTTTTGCAGGCGCGTTTAATGCCTGAGAAGCTTCCATAGAAACCGCTGTACGGTCGATACGCAATTTGGTACCTTCGCTCTCAATTAAGAAAGTATGCTCGGTAGCTTCTAAAATTTTTGCATGAACTCCGCCGATGGTAATCACTTTATCGCCTTTACCAATGGTTTCGCGGAATTTCTTTTGAGCTTTATTCTTCTTGATTTGTGGGTAAATCATAAAGAAGTAAAACACCACAAAAATTAGAATTAAAGGAAGGAATTGCATAATTGGATTTCCAGCTGATTGTCCAGCAGGAGGTGCCATTAATAGAATTTGATTGAACATGGTCTGTATTTATTATTTAAATTATTTTGCTTTTACTTCTCCCCTAATCACCAAATAAATTTGGGTAGGAATGGTATTGGAGGTAATGGTAACATTTTTATCGAAAGTCCCCACCTTACCGGTGCTGTTAAATTGAACATCAATGGCGCCTTCTGTACCAGGTGTGATAGGTTCTTTAGGATAACTTGGAATGGTGCAACCGCAACTTGCGCTGGCATTGCTAATGATTAAATCTGCATTACCTGTGTTCTTGAACTTAAACTTATAGGTTACTACTTCACCATCTACTAGGGTTCCAAAATTATGGATATTTTCCTCAAAAGTCATGATGGGAGCCGTTTCACTTAAGCTTGCCATGGTATCACTGGCGCTAATGGGATTGTTTACCAAATCTCCTGATGCTTTTTTGCTTTCGCTGGCACCACAAGAAACAAGAATTAAAAAAGATGCGGCAATAATGAATCTATTCATAATTTAATGTGTTAGTCGACTAAACCTCTACCTAATTTTAAAATTTTATTGTCTTTTCTTAAATCAATTTGAACCTTATCTAATACTCCATTAATAAATCCGTGACTGTTGGGAGTACTATATAATTTGGCCAATTCTAAGTATTCGTTAATGGATACTTTTAAAGGGATAAATGGAAAGTACAATAGTTCGCATAAGGTCATTTTCATCAGAATTAAATCAACCAAGGCAATCCTATCTTGATCCCAATTTTTTGTTTTTGCCGCAATCAAAATCATCAATTCCTCGTCATGTTGCACACACAAATCAAACAGGTCTTTTAAGAACTTAATATCCTCCTCCTCGTCTTTATGTTTTTCAGGCAAAACCTTATTCGAATTTTCCTTAATAAACTGCATGTTCTTTTGCAAGGTCTTTAGCACCAATACCTGATCGTCTTCCCAATTGGCATAACGATCTTCCACAAAAGAATCGAACAATTCAAACTCTGCAATAAGCCATTCGAGCATATTTCCCAAAAGGGCTTTGTCTGTCTCTAAGGTATATTTGTCTAGTTTCTCGTAATTCAAAATCATGGGATGGTTTTTCAACTCATTCCATATTTGCCTAAACAAATCTTGGTGATTGGTCCACTGTACCTTATTGGATTTTAGCGCCTCATTAAAAGAAACACTGTTCTCAAGAATTAAAATGGCCCTATTATCTATCATTAATCTATACTTTTCCTTCAATACGTCGGATGGTATAAACTTGGCTTTTTCCATTTCAAATTCCTGAACCAAAAACTGCCTAAACTCTTGTCCAAAAGAGAGCAAGAATAAATACAGCTCATAGGTCTTCTCTAGACCAGAAAGCAAGCGTCTTCTATAAGCAATAGCATCTCCATGCTCCTCTCTCGAGAAACTGTAAAGGGCTTGAAATGCTTTTATGCGCAAAAATCGTCGGTTCAACATAATTATATTATCACACCTTTAGACAGCAAACTGCTTTTTTTTTGAAAACAATAGAAAAAGAACGCTGGCTGTCTAATGTTTAGACAGGAATTTATTAATAGGTAGATTTAACTTTAGACATATCAGAAATACGCTTTTCTGCTAAATTCATAGCAGCCTTCTGCGTGTATATTTTTTCTGTTGCAGAAATTCTTAGGATCTCAGCAGTTACATCAAAAATATGCTCAGCTTTTCTATAAGCTGTTTCGCGGTTGTAACCAATATGCTCTTGGTAAACATTGATTAAACCACCTGCATTAATTAAGAAATCTGGTGCATAGGTAATGCCCATGTTCATTAAAGCCGGACCATGAACAGTTTCATCTGCTAATTGGTTGTTGGCTGCACCAGCAATAATGGCACATTTTAATTTTGCAATGTTTGCATCATTTAATATAGCACCTAAAGCACAAGGAGCAAAAACATCCACATCTAAGCTATAAATATCATCACCGTTTACCACAGTAGCACCCATAGCAGAAGCATAATGCTTTAAAGTATCTTGGTTAATATCAGAAATAAATAATTGCGCACCTTCTTTGTGTAAGAAATCAAGTAAGTGTCCGCCTACTTTACCCACACCTTGCACCGCAATCTTCTTACCACTCAAACTATCGGTACCAAATGCATGTTTTGCACTTGCTTTCATGCCCATATAAACACCGTAAGCGGTTACCGGACTAGGATCTCCACCACCACCCATGCTTTCTGGTAAACCTACTACATGGTTAGTTTCCATTTGAACATATTCCATGTCCTTAGTAGTAGTATTTACGTCTTCGGCAGTAATGTATTTTCCGTTTAAATTTTCTACAAAACGTCCAAACTTACGCATTAAAGCTTCTGTTTTAATCTTAGAAGCATCACCAATAATTACCGCTTTTGCTCCACCTAAATTTAAGCCAGAAATTGCAGCCTTATAAGTCATACCACGCGATAAACGCATTACATCATTAATAGCTTCAGCATCGTTTTGGTAATTCCAAACACGGGTACCGCCTAAACCAGGTCCAAGAACTGTATTGTGAATAGCAATAATTGCCTTTAATCCAGTTGCATTGTCGTTGCAAAAAACGATCTGTTCGTGATCGTAAGTAGAGAGTTGGGTAAAAATTTCTTGGTCTGCCATAACAAAAAGGGTTATTTATATGTTTTTTTGTGGGGGCAAAAGTAGACTTATTTTTTGTTTTTCAAGTCCAAAAAAAACTCCCCCTAAATTTGTCGCCTATTTTGCCTTAATTCGCAGTGTTGAAAGCCCTTCGCCACCTAAATAAATATTTCTTTCGCTACAGAGTGCGACTGCTCTTAGGAATTCTGTTTGTGGCAGCCTCCAATTTATTTGCCATTTTCCCAGCTCAAATGGTGCGTGAAGCCATAGATTTAATTAAATCCATCCTGAACCAATTAGCCCGCGGAAATGCCTCCAACGAAGCCCAGCTTAAAGAATCGCTGAACCAATCTGTCTTGTATTTTACCCTCTTAGTTATTCTATTTGCCTTGGCCCGGGGTGTGTTTATGTACCTCATGCGGCAAACCATTATAGTCATGAGTAGGTTGGTGGAGTTCGATTTAAAGAATGAAATTTTTGCGCACTACCAGGCCTTGGATCAGACCTTCTACCGCAGAAATAGAATTGGAGATTTAATGGCCCGCATAAGCGAAGACGTAAGCCGTGTAAGGATGTACGTGGGTCCGGCTATCATGTATGCCATTAATTTAGTGGTGACCATTGTACTGGTTTTAGGAGTGATGTTTTCTGTAAATGTGCGACTTACCTGGCTGGTAATTTTGCCATTGCCTATCTTATCTTTTGCCATTTTTAAAATTAACAATTTAATAAACACCAGAAGCGACGCCATACAAGCGCAGTTATCTGCGCTCACTTCCTTTGTGCAGGAGGCCTTTTCTGGCATAAGGGTAATTAAGGCATTTGCGGCCGAGAAAGCCAGTGAAGCAAGCTTTGAAAAGGAAACCAAGATATATAGGCAAAAGCAAATGGACATGGCAAAGGTAGATGCCTTTTTCTTTCCATTAATGGTTTTCTTAACGGGTTTAAGTTCTTTAATTACCATATATGTAGGAGGTTTAGAGGTAATAGCAGGCAGGGCCAGCCTTGGAAATATTGCAGAATTTGTGATTTATGTAAACCTCTTAACTTGGCCTGTAACCAGCTTGGGGTACACCAGCAGTCTTATTCAAAGAGCCGCAGCATCGCAAGCCAGAATCAATGAATTTTTGGAGACCAAGGCAGAAATGGTTTACCCAAAGCAATTACAAGTTCGGTTTGAACACAAGATACAGTTTAAAGATATTTCATATACCTATCCAGGCAAAACTTTGCCTGCCCTTGACCATATTTCTTTTAGCATACCCAAGGGCAATACCTTGGCTATTTTAGGCACAACCGGCTCTGGAAAGACCACCCTCATTCAACTGCTCCTAAGGCTATTCGACCCCACAGAAGGGGAAATATTAATTGACCAAACCAGGCTCCAAGAAATAGACTTAGCAAAATGGAAGGATAAGATTGGCTATGTTCCGCAAGACGTATTCTTGTTTAGTGATACCTTAGCAAATAATATTGCTTTTGGCTCAAATCCACTGAACAAAAATAGCATGTTGGAAATTGAAGAAGCTGCCAAGCAAGCGAGCTTGCATGCCAATATTCTAGAATTTGAACAGGGCTACGAAACCCGGGTTGGCGAAAGAGGTATTACCTTGAGTGGCGGACAAAAACAGCGGGTGGCCATTGCAAGGGCATTTATTAAAAATCCCGAAGTTTTGTTGCTAGATGATTGCCTAAGCGCCCTGGATACAAAAACAGAATCTGAAATATTAAAACACTTACAATCCATCAAAATTAACAAAACTTCCCTCATTGTGAGTCACCGCGTTTCCTCGGTAAAAGATGCCGACCAAATTTTAGTTTTGGATCAGGGCAAAATAATTGAGAAAGGAACTCACGAAGAATTAATGAGTTTAAACGGCTCATATTGTGAAATATACAACAAACAAATGCAAGAACAATAAATTCAAAATCAGCATGTTTGAGGTCTTATTTTAAACGTGTTGAAAAAATGTTTTGAAAACAAGTTTTGAACCTATATTTTGCCGCCGCTTAGAATTAAAACTGCATGGACGAATTCAACAAAAACGATGGTCAGGAAATCTTTTCAAAGAAAATCCGGGCTGGTAAGAGAACTTATTTCTTTGATGTAAAATCAACGAGAGGAAAAGATTATTTCATTACCATCACAGAAAGCAAAAAAAGCTTTGAAGATGGCAATTACGTGAAACACAAAATTTTCTTGTACAAAGAAGATTTTAATAAATTTGTAGAGGCATTGAGCGAAACAGTTAATTACATAAAAACTGATTTAATGCCAGATTACGATTTTGATGAATTTAAGCATGAATCTTTAGAAGGTTCAGAGCAAAAAGAGATGCAATCAAATTAAGGATTTTTTAATAAAATAACGCTATATTTGTAAAAACTAAATCAAACAATAAATAAACATGAAAAAACTATTTAAATCAATGTTCGTTCTTGCTGCATTATCAGCATCTATGTTATTAACCTCATGTGGAGATGACAAAACTGATGATACTACTGTTGAATCTGCTGCTCCTACCTTAACTGTTAACGATGGGGTAACAGCTATGAACGGTTCTTTAGCACTTGACACTGTATTTATTAAGTGTATTGCTTCAGCTGATACTGATAGAAAAATTAAAAAATTAACTGTTACGCGTGCAATCGCTGGTCAAAGTACTAACACTATTTATGATGGTACTTATGATGTAAAAGACGTAATCAAAACTCACAAGGATGTAATTGCTGGTGAAGTTAATGTTGACGAAAACGACGTAATTACTTATACTGTTAAAGCTACTGATGACAAAGGTAAAATGACTGAAAAGTCTTTCACTGTAACTATTAAGAGCATGGCTACTTCTGCTCAAGTTTTATTAGGAGCTCCAGGTAACACTACTAATTTAGACCGTTTCTTTGGAACTGCTGATGGTTTCAGAAAATATACTGCTGGTCCTGGTGGAGCAAATGCAGCGCGTGATAATTCTTCTAAAGTTGATTTCATTTTCTTTTTTAGCACTTCTGGCTTAGTAGGTAATGCAATCTATTCTCCTGATTATGCTTTTGGAGCTGGTAATGGTTGGGATTCTGAAATCTCTACTTGGGCTACTAAAAACAAAACTCTTTACAAGTTAACTGATATCAATGCTTCACAATTTGATGCATTAGTTGGAAGTACTTTTATGACTGAATTAGCTAACATCGATTTCAATACTGGAATGTTAGATAGAATTGCTAATATTGATTCTCAAAAAGTTTTGGCTTATATTAAGGCAGATGGAAAAAGAGGTTTAATTTTAGTTGTTAGCAAAGCTGCTGGTAACACTGGTAACATTGTATTGGTAACTAAATCTGAGTTGTAAGATTATTTTTATAACATATTTTAAAAGGCCGTTTCAAATGAAGCGGCCTTTTTTTATTTTTACACCATGAAGAAGATTGCGATTTTTACCTCTGGAGGTGATGCCCCTGGAATGAATGCTTGCGTGAGAGCAGCCGTTAGAACAGCTATTGCCCAAAATGTAGAAGTGGTAGGCATTATGCAAGGCTATAAAGGAATGATTGAGGGTGGAGAGAATTTCACACCTTTAACCTCGAGAACTGTAGGAAACATCATTCAAAGAGGTGGAACCATCCTTAAATCGTCGAGAAGCAAAGCCTTTATGACAGAGGAAGGTAGAAAAACTGCCTACGAAAACTTAAAGGCCGAAGGCATTGAAGGCATTATTTGTATAGGTGGAAACGGAACCTTTACAGGTGCAGAAAAATTTTACAATGAGTTTGGTATTCCTTCTATTGGAGCACCTGGTACCATTGACAACGATTTATATGGCACAGATCTTACCATAGGTTTTGATACCGCCATTAATACTGCCGTAGAAGCAATAGATAAAATTAGAGATACCGCCGATAGTCACGGTAGGGTGTTTTTTGTAGAGGTAATGGGCAGAGATAGCGGGTTTATTGCACTAGCTGCAACCATCGCGGGTGGCGCAGAAAGCGTAATGTTGCCTGAAGTAAAGGGTGATCATTTTAGACTCATCGAGTTCTTTAAATCGCGCAGCATGAGTAAAAAATCTTTCTCAATTGTGGTTGTGGCAGAAGGCAATTTTGAAGGGGGCGCTTTTGCCATTTCAAACATGCTCAACAAAGAAATTCCAGGATTCGAATCACGTGTGGTGATACTCGGACATATACAACGTGGAGGATCTCCTACTGCATTTGACAGGGTGCTTGCTTCTAAGTTAGGTTATGGTGCCGTTAATGCTTTATTGGCGGGCGAAAAGAATAAGATGGTTGGACTCTTAAACAATACCATTGTATTAACTCCTTATATAGATGCCATCACCAAAACCAAGCAGCTAAACCAAGATATGCTAAAGTTGGTGGATATTCTAAACAACTAAAGTGCGGCTTTGCCGTTGGCAATCTTACCCGTTTTTTCGGCAATGGCCAATTTCACCCTTTTCCATTTAATCAAGAGAAAATCTTTGCGACTGTATTTCTCTTGAAGACTCAATTTTTCTTTGTAGGCCTCAATCTTAAATAGGTGCGATTTACTGTCATCATGCACCCTGTAGCTGGCTACATCCCTATTTAAAAACAATACGGTTTGAGCCGATGACAGAAATAAAATAAGCTCGTAATCGAATGCAAAATGATATTGCGTGTCTACAAAAAAACTGCGGTTAATATAATTGCGGTTAAAGAAACAGGCTGGCTGATACATATTGGGCAACATGCCATTCTTAGCCAAATCATCAAACCTAATTTGATTTCCTTGCCCTTCTGTTATTAAGTCTCCATGGGTATCAATGGTCTTGCATTTGCCATAATAAATAGAAAACTCTTGGTTCACTTCGTAAGCATTTACAATGCCTTCAACTGCATTGGGCATTAACAAATCATCTGCATTTAAAAATGCAATAAGATTTCCCTTTGCCCTCTTATATCCTATGTTTAACGCATCTGCTTGTCCGCCATCTTTCTCACTTTGCCAGTAAGTTAATTGCGAAGCATATTTCTCTATAATCTCTTTTGAACCGTCTGTTGAACCTCCATCAATGATGATATATTCTACGTTCTTATAAGTTTGAGCCAATACAGATTTGATGGTTTGTTCTAACCACTTGGCCTGATTAAATGATGGGGTAATAATGGAAACTAAGGGTTGACTCATTTGAACTGCAAATATACTACACTATTCCCATATCTGTCAACTCTTCTATCTTTTTATATTTGGGGTTAAGGCTTGGGTGCCAATGGTGCAACAATTGCTTCTCGCGGGTTCTTATAACACATTGTCCCTTGGCATGACAGCGCAACCAAAATTCTTCGTCCTCACCGCCCCAAGTTGTATAGCTTTCATCTAAGGCTCCAAGCTCCTCAAAGGCCTTCCTCGTGGAAGCAAAAACGCCCTTTCCTCCCCAAAGCATCCACTCCCCGTTTCTCTTGCCATACAAGGGCTGGCGGTTCTTATAAAGGTAAAATACAATAGGAAACCAAAAGCTGTTGTTACGCGTTAATGCACTTACGGTCTGAACCAAACGCATAGGCAAGGAAAAGTCGGCATCACAAACAAAGATAAGCTCCCGGGTGCTCTGCCTAATGGCCTGGTTAAAGGCATACGAACGCGCAAAGGGCCTTGGTTCGGACCGAAAAATGAGCTTGCCTTTAAAGATAGATTGTATTTCTTGTTGCAAGTTTTGCACGTCGGTACTCCCGCAATCAAATACCGAAAGCTCTATTAAATGCTGGTGTTCACACTGGTTTAGGCTGGGCAAAAAATGCGTTAAAAATTGTGAACTGCGGTTGAGAATTCCCACGCAAATGCTGATGGGCTGGGGCTTTGGCTTAAATGGGGTATGTGCCAAAAGGATATAAAACAGGCCTTTCAAATCTCTGAAAAGTGTGCCTATTCCCAATGCTCTTTGCGGCGATTTTACAAGCCACCACAGAGGAAATTTGATGCTATTTGGCAGATAAGATTTCATGCAATTTTAGGTAAATTGAATGCTCTTAATGGGCTGTACTTTGCTGATAATTCTAACAGGCAAAAGCAAAATAATTAGGCAAATTAGGAAGCCAAATGCGTTGATATAAAGGATATCTGTGGCCACTAATTCTATGGGAACCTTATTTAAATAATATGATTTCTGGTCCAATTTTACCCATCCAAAATACCGCTGAAGCAAGGCCAATCCTATTCCCAACAAATTCCCAAGCAGCAATCCTTTCACAATAATTTGTGTGGCCATCCATAAAAATATTTCAAATATTTGACTGTCGACCGCCCCCATGGCTTTCATTAAACCAATCATTTGGGTGCGTTCTAATATTAAGATGAGCAAGGCGGTAACCATATTGATGGCAGCTACTGCAGCCATTAACAACAAGATGATGATAACGTTTAAATCGAGCAATTGCAGCCATTCGAACAAAGCAGGATACAAATCAATTATGCTACTAAGTCCCATATTAA
>JBILVK010000020.1:0-37021 GCA_044370475.1 Bacteroidia bacterium | reverse complement strand
TCGCTACCAACATTTAAAGCACTTTTTAGTCCAGATATTACTTCTTCGTTGCTTAGGCCAACAGAATCTAAAATTTCATTTACCTCTTTGCAAGAGCTAAAAGTAAAAAGTACTGAACTTAATAATATGATGCTGAAGGATTTTCTCATGGTTTTTTAATTTGCTTCGAAAATAAATGATTTTATCTATTTCTTTATCATGGCAATCTTTAGGCCAGATTTGAAAAAGTGAGAACTTCATTTATATTGCACTTTCAACAATATACGAAAATGAGTCAAACAGCTACAAAATCTGACCATCCTAAAGGTCTCTACTTTTTGTTCTTCACAGAAATGTGGGAGCGATTTAGTTATTATGGCATGCGAGCTATTTTTATCTTGTTCATGACAAAAGTGTTAATGATGCAAGATGCAGATGCCTCCGAAATTTACGGAAGTTACACCGGTTTGGTATACCTAACCCCTTTATTGGGAGGTTACCTATGTGATAAGTTTTTAGGGAATAGACGAAGTATTATTATAGGTGGTATCCTGATGGCTTTTGGCCAATTTTTAATGTTTTTGAGTGCATCTACTGGTGGTGGTCCAGCTGCAGTTTCTATTATGTGGGCTGGTTTAACGGCTATTATTATTGGAAACGGCTTTTTTAAACCCAATATTTCTACCATGGTTGGACAATTGTATCCAGCTGGCGATCGTAGAATTGACAGTGCTTTTACCATTTTTTATATGGGTATCAATTTGGGTGCATTTTTCTCTCCACTTGTGTGTGGCTCTATGGACTTTAAATATGGTTTCCTTGCAGCCTGCCTAGGTATGGTTGTGAGTTTAATAAGTTTTGTGGTTTACCAAAAGAAATATTTGATTTCTGAGGAAGGAAAAGAAATTGGTTTGCCAGTGCAGAAGTTGGACTTAAAAAGCATTGGTTTAATTATTGGTTCAATTGCCATCATCTTCTTTATGCTTAATTTTAAGCAAATGTTTAAAAGTGATATTGAAATTATTAGTTACCTCATTTATGGTGCCATGCTTGTCATGCCTATTATCATATTAAGCGATAAAAGCCTTACTATCATTGAACGCAAAAGAATTATTGTGATTTTTATTTTAGCTTTCTTTGTCATCTTTTTCTGGGGTGCATTTGAACAGGCAGGTGCTTCTTTAACCTTGTTTGCAGATAGGCAAACCGACAGAACTATTTTTAATTGGGAAATGCCGGCTTCTTATTTTCAATCTATCAATCCTCTTGCAGTTATTATTTTAGCGCCTGTTTTAACCATCATTTGGGGTCTATTATATAGCAGAAAATTAGAACCTTCTTCTCCAAAGAAAATGGCCTTAGGTTTAACCCTTGTAGCTTTAGGTTATGTTGTTATTGCTATTGCTGTTAAAGGCTTAGGCATTGGCGATAAGGTAAGTATGATGTGGTTAATTTCCCTATATGTTATTCACTCAATAGGCGAACTTTGCTTGTCGCCAATTGGTCTATCTATGGTGTCTAAATTGGCCCCTTTACGTTTATCTTCATTAATGATGGGTACTTGGTTTTTGGCCAATGCAGCTGCAAATAAATTTGCTGGTACATTAAGCGCATTAATACCGCCTTCTGGTGATGTTGATCCAACTGTACCTGTTAAATATCCTTCCATCATAGGATTTGAAATCACTAACCTATATGAGTTTTTTATGGTGTTTATTGTAATGACAGGTATCTCGGCTGCCATTTTATTTATACTTAGCTCTTGGTTGCAAAAGATGATGAATGAGCATCACAACGAGTTTGCACAAGACATGGATGCCCATTAATATATGAGCAAGGCTTCCTTAGCAGAAATACAAAACTTTAAAGGCAAGTACCCCAAGCAATTGTGGTACTTGTTTTTTAGTGAAATGTGGGAGCGTTTTAGCTTCTATGGCATGCGTGGTATGCTCATCGTTTTTATGGTGGGCAAACTGCAAATGAACTCAGAAGTAGCCAACCTTCAATATGGCGCTACACAAGCCTTTGTTTATGCATTTACTTTTATTGGCGGCATGTTTGCCGATAAAATACTTGGCTATAGAAAGTCGCTTTTCTGGGGTGGCTTACTCATGATTATAGGGAGCATTATCCTTGCCATAGACCCTGCTAAATTCTTTTTTACAGGCATTGGTTTTACCATCATTGGAACTGGTTTTTTTAAGCCCAATATTTCTACTATTGTAGGCAAATTATACAGAGATGACGACAATAGGAGGGATGCTGGTTTTTCTCTTTTCTACGCAGGTGTAAACCTAGGTGCATTAATAGGAGGTTACCTATGTATTGCTGTGGCCAATGGTAACTTACTAGCTGATGTTATACCAACAGAATTAAGATGGAATTTTGCTTTTGGATTTGCATCTGTTGTAATGGTCATAAGCATGCTCACCTTTGTGCAAACCCAAAAAAGTTTAGGCGAAATTGGCGAATCGCCCATACAACATTTAGAGAATGGGAAGAGAAAATTATATGAAATTCTAACTTACCTTGGTTCAATCCTAGTGATACCTTTTGTTATTCTGCTTGTTTCCAATTCTGAGTATACCGATTTGTTTATGTATATCATTGGTCCATTTTCGCTGGTATATCTATTATGGGAAATGCGCAGTTTTAATGCAAGCGAAAACAAGAAGCTTGCAGCGGCCATGGTCTTTATATTATTCTCCATTGTTTTTTGGGCCTTTTTTGAGCAAAGCGGAGGCTCATTAAGTCTTTTTGCTGCCAATAACTTAAGCACAGAATTGGTAGGCATTACGCTTGATCCAAATGGCGTGAACAATTCTGCAAATTCCCTTTTCGTTATTTTGTTTGCAGCATTGGTGGGAATGGTTTGGTTGTGGTTAGCAAAAAAGAAAATTGAACCCAATACCGTGGTTAAATTCGGGATGGGATTTCTTTTCCTTGCTGGTGGTTTTTATGTTTTTTATCAAACACAATTTTTTGCCAACGAGCTTGGTATAACTTCCTTAGACCTCTTCACTTTTGGTTGGTTTGTGATTACTTTTGGGGAGCTTTGCCTATCACCAATAGGCATGTCTATTATGACAAAGTTATCGCCCCAAAAACTCCAAGCAGTAATGATGGGAATGTGGTTTTTGGCAAGTGCTTATGGCCAATATTTCGCCGGCATTTTAGGGGCAAACATTGCCCAGGCTTCAGAAAACTCAAGCAATCTAGAGAAGTTAATTATATACACAGACGGCTACAAACAATTGGCCATTTATGCACTGGTAGCGGGATTGTTACTTATTTTAATCGCTCCATTGGTAAAGAAGTTAATGCAAGAGGTAAAATAAATCCTACTTCCTGTATTTTACCCTACCTCGCACCAAGCATTTTAACTTTCAAATTTGTTTCTTTGTTTAAGCAATTCACTATAGATACCCATTTTATGAGCTACAAATTTGCCGCGGCAAATCCATCATAAAGTAATAACTTAAACCATGCTTCAAAACATTGATTTAACCAAAATTCTAATCTTAGATATTGAAACAGTACCTCAATATCCTCACCTCTCAGACTTGCCAGAAAGGTGGAAATATCTATGGGCAAAGAAGTCGGCAAACATCAAAAAAAATCCAGAAGATACAGAGGAAGACATATACCCAAAAGCCGGAATTTACCCAGAATTTGGAAAGATAATATGCATCTCATGTGGCTATTTTAGTAGCTCTGGTCGATCCTACCAATTTAGAGTGAAATCCTTTTACGGAGATGATGAGGCAAAATTACTCAGTGAATTTGGTCAATTATTGGAGCGACATTTTTCTGAACCTGGCAGCTCTCTTTGTGCCCACAACGGTAAAGAATTTGATTACCCTTATATCGCAAAACGTTGTCTACTCAATGGTGTTGAAATTCCTACATTATTAAATATAGCGGGCAAAAAACCATGGGAGGTAAATCTGCTCGACACCATGGAAATATGGAAGTTTGGAGATTTTAGAAATTACACTTCTTTAGAATTACTAGCCGCCGCTTTTGATATTCCAACACCCAAAGATGATATAGATGGCAGTATGGTTTGGAGTGTTTATTGGAATGAAAACGACCTAGAACGGATCAAGATTTATTGTCAAAAGGACGTGATAACGGTAGCACAAATTATGTTAAAATTTAGAGGCGAACCATGCTTAGAAGAGGAACAGATTCTGTTGGTATAATCCTACTTTTTCAATAGTTCCAAATGCGGCAATAGCCTATGAATGATGCCATCCCAGCTGTATTGTTCATAAAATTTTGCAGGCGTTTCTGCTACCAAATTTTCGCGCAAATTGCCATCCACCAATTGGGCAAATTCATGCCAATCTGCATCTGGCGCAACCAATAATTTAGCACCTGTGCAACTCAAATCTATTCCTTGTGCACCTGTATAACTAGAGACTACTGTTTGTCCGCGTGCTATGCTTTCTAATACCTTTGTTTTTACGCCACCACCGCTTAAAATGGGGTTTAATAACACATCGGTGCCATCAATGTATTCGTCTATATCGGCCACAAATCCCAAGTATTTTACTTCAGCAATTTTTTCGGTTCGAACCAACAAATCTTCTGGCAATCCTTTACCGCAAATGAGAATGCAAAAATCATAAGTTGCAATCGATTTTAAATATGGTAGTACCTCATCCAAAATATACCGCACGCCTTCATAATTGGGAGCATAATGCATCGTGCCAAAAAATAGAATCAGTTTTTGGTTCAGACCTAATCCATGTCTTTCTATAAGCGTTTGTTTGCAAACTTCATTTTTTATAGGCATGCTCTCTAACTCAATACCTGTGGGCACCAAGAGCGTTTTCTCTGACTTTAAATTAAATTCATCAACCGCTTTTATTCTATCTACATCACTCAAATAGATAACCAAATCTGCCATCCGATGAACCATTTTTTCATACATGTACATCAAAGTCCACCATTGTTTATCCATGCTTTTGAAGCGCAAGTATTCAATGTTGTGGCATCGCATAAAAGCCTTTTTGCCAGTAAGCAAGCGCACTATCGGAATCATCCAAGCCATAAAAGGCTGGTCAAAAAAAACAACATCCGCCTCAAAAGCCTTTATTAATTTGCTCAATTTAAAAGGCAACAACACATTTAAATACCGCCATGGTTTAAATCTCATTCCAAAAATTAGTTCAAAAGAAAAACCTGTAATATCTATGTGGCTGTAGGGCTCAACGGTAAATACCTTCACTTCATTTTCTTTACCCAAATGGTTCAAAAATTGCATGGTAGAAATTTCGCCTCCCGTGGTAGCAGGTAAAAATGGATAAGAAACAATGGCAAAGATTTTCAACTTAGTATTTTTTGCTTGCAACAATAAAGCTATTTTTGGATAAATTATGCTGCATGAATTCAATTCAAATTAAGGACAAATCCTTCAATATTTTTATCCAAGAGGCTAAAATTTTAGCACGCATTCAACAATTGGCCCACCAAATAGAGGTAGAGTTAAAGGACAAAAATCCAATATTCATAGCTGTTTTAAACGGCTCATTTATGTTTGCCTCCGATCTTATGAAGGAACTCAATTTTTTATGCGAAATACAATTTGTAAAAGTAAGCTCCTACCATGGCACCCAAAGTAGCGGCAAAGTACAAGAACTTTTCGGGCTGAACCAACCCATTACCAATAGAAATATTGTGATAGTTGAAGACATTATCGACTCAGGCCTTACCCTTCATTTCTTGAAACAAGAACTCCAAAAGCAAAACCCAGCATCTATTCAAATTTGCAGTTTATTGCTCAAACCAGATGCCCTCCAAGTTAAACTCGATGTTCACTTTACTGGCTTTGAAGTAACCAATGAATTTCTGGTAGGCTACGGCCTCGATTACGACGGCCTTGGTAGGAACTTAAGGCATATCTACCAACTGTCGTAAAACGCCCTATAATCACCTAAGTACTTTGCCCGGAATTATTTGGAGTATCTTCAAGAAAAGTGCTTGAGGTTTATGATTGAAAGCTTTAGTAACTAAATTATCTTTTTCTAAGTTTTTTATTATTACCACTATATATTTTTGCTTACGAAAAAGCATAAAAAAAACAGCCGCTTCAAGTGAAACAGCTGTTAAATATGATGTGAAAGAAGATTAATTTTCTTCTGTTTTTGGAGCTTCTGTATTTGCTGGAGCAGCTTCTAAAGCTGGGGCTGCAGCTACAACTGGCGCGGCCGCTACGGGTACTTTAACAACCTTTTCTGGTTTGTCAAATCTTACCTTAACAGCGTTTGCACCTTTGTGATTCATCTCAATTTCGAAAGTAACCTTGTCGCCTTCTTTTACTTGATCTATCAATCCGTTGATATGCACAAATACGCCATTTTGGTTCTTTGCATCTTTTATAAAGCCATATCCTTTAGATTCATTGAAAAAAGTTACAACACCTTTTCTTAAAACCTCTTCTGGTTCTGCGGCTACTTGTTTTCCAACACCAATAACTACATCTTCTAAATTAATTTCTCTACGTTTCTTTGGATCAGGCGGAGAAGAAGTTAAATTTCCGTTTTCATCTACATAAGCCATCATGTCCTCCAAATCGAGTCCCTTCTGAGAATTAGCTTTACGTTCTGCTTTTTTCTCTTCCTTCTCTTTTCTCTTTTTAAGCTTTAATTTTTCTTTTTCTTTCTTACTGAATGTTTCCTGTGATTTAGCCATTTTTGGATGTTAATTGTTAATGCACCTTGGTTTTCAGTGCCTAGGCTTTTGTAAGAAGATTGAGCAGTTGAAAATTTTGAGTGTTGCAAAAGTAGTTCTAATTATTGGTTTTTTTTCTTTTTGTCTGTTTTTCAGGTGAATATTTGTTCTTTGAGCCTTTTTTTTCTCCACCTACCTGAAATACTTTCCTTCAATTTTCGTTTGATCTCAGTACAATCAAGCATTTTTAAACAAAATTGCCCATGAGAAAAGCACTGATATTTATTTTCATAGTTTTGGCATTTAAATGCCAAGATATTAGTTCTCAAAATGGTATTGATGCTAATAAAAATGGACCTCTGATAAACCCAGATAGCCATACCATTAGTGCAAGATTTAACCTTCCACCCAACTATTCAAGAATGAATTTAAACCCGCATTCTTTTGCTTTTTACTTGTCTCATTTGCCGCTTGAAGACGTAAATGCAAAAGTAGTATTTTACAACAAGGAAGAGAAGGTTTACCAAGGATTTTGTGCTGCTGTAGTTAAAATGGATATAGGCATACGCGATTTACAGCAATGTGCTGATGCGGTTATCAGGTTGCGTGCCGAATACCTTTACCATCAAGAAAAATACAAACAAATTCATTTTAACCTTACCAACGGTTTTAAAACCAATTTTTGGGATTGGGCAAATGGTAGCAGAATAAAAGTTATAGGTGACATTTGTATAGTTGATATGGCAAAAGCTAAAACCGATTTTTCCTATAAAAATTTCAGAAAATACCTCGATTTTGTTTTTACCTACGCGGGTTCCTTGTCGCTTAGCAAAGAGCTGCAAGCCGTGAAATTGCAAAGCTTAGAAATTGGAGATGTGTTTATAAAAGGTGGTAGTCCCGGACATGCCATAATTGTAGTAGATGTAGCCATTGAAAAAAACTCAGGCAACAAAATATTTTTATTGGCTCAAAGTTATATGCCGGCCCAATCCATACATATTGTTGTAAATCCCAATAACTCCAATATCTCACCTTGGTATTCACTCGATGAGATTAAGACTGAGTTATATACCAACGAGTGGACATTCACCAAGGATGAATTGAAGCGATTTCAAGTGGAATAATTTAAAAAACCACAAACTTTCATGTCAAATAAAAAAGCTTTTTAAAAATTACCGTCTAAAAATCGCTTATAAAAACAAAAATCATTGTCTGTTCAGAAACTTTCCTTTTTATTCGCGCACTCAAAATAAACGAAATGTTAAATCTAGTATTATTTGGACCTCCAGGAGCAGGCAAAGGCACCCAATCTGCCAAACTTATTGAAAAATATAACCTCGTTCACCTTTCAACTGGCGATATTTTTAGAGCCAATATCAAAGGTGGCACCGAATTAGGCGTTTTGGCCAAAAGTTTTATAGATCAAGGCAAACTGGTGCCAGATGAAGTTACCATTGGTATGTTGGCCTCTGAGGTTAACAAACACGTAGACCCCAAAGGATTTATTTTTGATGGCTTTCCACGTACTTCGGCTCAGGCCAGCGCCTTGGATGAACTGTTAAATGCCAAAGGTGCCTCCATTACCATGATGTTGGCGCTTGAAGTAGAAGAGGAAGAATTGCGCAAGCGCTTACTCATTCGCGGTAAAGACAGTGGTCGCGCAGATGATCAAGACCCTGCCATCATTCAAAACCGTATTGATGTGTACAACGCAGAAACCATGCCTGTAAAAGAATATTATTCGGCTCAGAACAAATACCGCGGAATCAATGGTATTGGCGAAATAGACACCATTTTTGAGGCACTTTGCAAAGAAATAGCTTCGGTCTGAACCAAACACATTTTTTATACAAGCCCATAAAGATTATCTTTGTGGGCTTTTTTGTGGCTATCTACCCAGATAGTGCACCTTTATTTTAAACTTATGGCTGAATCAAATTTTGTAGATTACGTAAAAATATGTTGTAGAAGTGGCAAGGGCGGCGCTGGTGCCATGCACTTCCTGCGCGACAAACACACCGCTAAGGGCGGACCAGATGGGGGAGACGGAGGTAAGGGTGGAAGTATTATTTTACGTGGAAACCGCAACTTGTGGACATTGCTTCACCTAAAATACCGCAAGCATGTTATTGCTACGCCTGGAAATAACGGAGATGCAGGCTTAAGAAAAGGAAAGGATGGCAAAAACGAATTGGTAGAAGTGCCATTGGGAACTGTTGCCCGTGATGCAGAAACTGGAGAATTCTTGTTTGAAGTAACTGAGCATGGCGAAGAGCATGTGCTTACCGCCGGCGGTAGAGGCGGCTTAGGAAATTACCATTTTAAAACAGCCGTAGTACAAGCACCAACGCACTCGCAACCGGGTGATGCGGGTAAGGAGGAATGGAAAATACTAGAACTTAAAATACTTGCAGATGTAGGTTTGGTTGGCTTTCCAAACGCAGGAAAATCTACTTTGCTTTCTGTTATTACTGCTGCTAAACCAGAGATTGCAGATTATCCTTTTACTACTTTGGTGCCTAATTTAGGTATCGTTTCTTATAGAGAATACCAATCTTTTGTAATGGCAGATATTCCTGGAATTATAGAAGGTGCGCACGAAGGAAAAGGACTTGGAACACGCTTCTTAAGGCATATTGAACGCAATGCAACTTTGCTTTTTATGGTACCTGCCACCAGCGAAAATATCAAAGATGAATACAATGTGTTGTTAAAAGAATTAAAGTTATACAACAAAGAACTATCGCAAAAATCTAGATTGCTTGCCATTACCAAATGCGATTTAATTACCGAGGAAGAAAAGAAAGCTTTAAAGAAAAAATTGCCCCGTGTACCACATGTGTTTATAAGCTCTGCAGCCCAACAAGGCCTTGATGAACTTAAAGATAAGTTGTGGGAAATGATCAATCAAGAGGTGGTTTAAATCTTGGAAATTGGTAGCCTTTCCCAATTGAAAATTGCATAGAACTTGCTGAAAAAATAGGAGCTTCAATTCCAATAGCGCTTTATTTTTTTTCGTCTATAAAAGAAAAATACCTATTTTTGTGTATTAATTTCGAGTATGAAAGAAAAATTAGACAGCCTAAACAAGTACAATTTTTGGAATGGAAATGTTCCAGAACAAGGCTATTTGCGTCTAGATTATCTCAATACTATTCGTGGCTATTGCCATAATAAATTGGTCAAAGTAATTGTGGGACAAAGGCGAACAGGTAAAAGTTATATTTTGAGACAAATCGCTCATTACCTAATTTCTAATGGCGTGAATCCACATAATATTTTTTATTTGAACAAAGAGTTTATTGATTTTGATTATATAAACCATTATTCCGATTTAGAAGAATTGATTAAATTGTATCAATTAAACCTAAAACCTAAAGGGAAAATCTATTTATTTCTGGATGAAATTCAAAATATTGCACAGTGGGAACGACTTGTAAACTCCTATTCTCAAGATTTTACAGAAAGTTATGAGTTATTTATCAGCGGTTCCAATTCTAAAATGCTATCTGGTGAATTGGCAAGTTTACTATCTGGCAGGTATGTAAATTTTGAAGTATTTCCTTTCAGCTTTGAGGAGTATGTAGGAATTACGCAGCAAAAAATTAGCAAAGAGACGTATATCAAGTATATGCAGAGTGGAGGTTTGCCAGAACTTTTTGTATTGCCAAACGAAGAAACCAAAAGGCATTATGTGGCCTCAGTAAAAGATACAGTTTTGCTTCGCGATGTTATACAAAGACACGCTATAAAGGACCCCAATTTATTGGAAGAGATATTTATCTATCTGGTTAATAATGCGGCCAATTTGTTGTCTATTAATAATGTTACAAATTATTTAAAAAGTAAAGGCCGAAAAACAACTTATGATACCATCGCAAATTATATTGGCTATATTGAAGATACATTTTTACTTCATAAAGCAGAGCGATTTGACATAAAAGGAAAAGATATCATTGCAGGAAATGTAAAATATTATTGCAATGATCTGGCATACAAAAACTATTTGTACGCAGGTTTTGGATATGGAATAGGATATCAATTAGAAAACTTGATTTATTTGGAACTTCGCAGGTTGGGTTATGAGGTGTATGTTGGGGTGATGCCAAACAAAGAGGTAGATTTTGTTGCCAAAAAAGCAGACGAAAAATTCTATTTGCAATGTGCTTATTTGTTACTCGATGAAGAAACAATTAAAAGAGAATATGCCTCATTAGAAGGCATTAATGACAATTATCCTAAAATAGTAGTTTCATTAGACGATATCGCAATGCCAAATAACAATGGAATTATCCATATACAAGCTTGGAAGTTACACGATCATTTAAAAGCAAAAAATACAAATTGATGAATCTTTTACGAGAAAAAAATTAATTACTCTCTTCAAAAATGCCATTTGCTTTGTCTTTTCTGCAATTGTCCCAATGGAAATATCTTCCATTCATGGCAATGTAGACTCCAGGTCCAAGCGTTTGCACAAAAGCAAGCGCGCCACCCAAGTTAAACAAACCATCGCTTGAGCCAAATTTGTAAGGAATCATAGCGCCAGTTATTACAATGGTTTTGTTGATTTTTTCTTTGGCAAGAAAGCTGGCTGTGTCTGTCATGGTATCTGTGCCATGCGTTATCACAATCTTCTCTTCCTCGCAATTATGACAATTCTCGGCAATAATCTTTCTGTCATTCTCTGTCATTTCAAGGCTATCTATGAGCATGAGCGTGCGAATATTGATGTCGAGCCTGCTTCTCCCTAACTTCAATATTTCGTGAATATGCGTGTCTTTGAAAAACAGTTGTCCATTTAATTCGTTGTACTCTTTATCGAAGGTACCTCCTGTAACAAATAAGCGAATATCCATTGTAATAATTTTCTTCAAAGAAAGCATTTCAACCCCAAGGAATCAATTCTATTGTCACCTTTTTTTTTGATGAGTAAAATCATTTCTTTATTTGGCTTAAATTTATAGTTTCGTGCCACATTGAGTTTAAACGCTCAAAAATAATTCCACACAATGACAGAAGTAACAGAAAATGACTTAGAATCCGTAGTTATTCGCTTCGCTGGCGACTCTGGCGATGGCATGCAATTAACCGGTACGCAATTTACCAATGCAACTGCTTTACATGGTAACGACCTTGCAACTTTTCCTGATTTCCCAGCAGAAATAAGGGCCCCGTTAGGAACCTTGGCTGGTGTTTCTGGCTTTCAAATACATTTTGGTTCGACCCAAATAAATACACCAGGCGACCAGTCTGACGTGTTAGTTGCGATGAACGTTGCAGCCTTTAAAGTGAATATCAAAAACCTGAAAAAGGGCGGCGTAATCATACTTAACTCAGATGGTTTTGATTCTAAAAATTTGCGTTTGGCAAATGTACCTGAAGACCAAAATCCAATTAACGATGGCTCTCTTACAGATTACGATGTAAAAATTGTAGATGTAACCAAAATTACCCGCGCAGCACTTGCCGATAGTGGCATGACTACCAAGGAAATTGACCGTTGCAAAAACATGTTTGTATTGGGTTTGGTTTATTGGATGTACCACCGCCCAATTGAAAATACTTTAGAGTTCTTACGTACCAAATTCAAAAAGAATGAGGCTGTAATGAATGCCAATATTAAAGTGTTAAACGCGGGTTGGAACTATGGCGAAACAACAGAAATGTTTGCCAATCGTTATACCATTGCTCCTGCAAAAATGGAGTCGGGCGTTTACCGCGGTATCATGGGTAACCAGGCTGCAGCATTGGGTTTAATTGCTGCTTCTGTAAAATCTGGATTGCCATTGTTCTACGGAACTTATCCAATTACACCTGCTTCTGATATCTTGCATGATTTATCTAAGTACAAAAACTTTGATATCAAAACCTACCAAGCAGAAGATGAAATAGCCGGAATTTGTGCATCAATTGGCGCAGCCTTTGGCGGACATTTAGCCATCACAGGTTCGTCTGGCCCTGGTATTGCCTTAAAAGGTGAAGCCATTGGCTTAGCAACCATGTTAGAGTTGCCTTTGGTGATTGTAAATGTGCAAAGAGCGGGTCCAAGTACCGGTTTGCCAACCAAAACAGAACAAGCAGATTTAAACCAAGCCATGTTTGGTAGAAATGGCGAATGTCCGTTGGTAGTTCTTGCAGCACAATCTCCTTCAGATTGTTTTACCATGGCTTACGAAGCATGTAAAATTGCTTTAAACCACATGATACCAGTATTCTTATTAACCGATGGTTATATTGCCAATGGTGCAGAGCCTTGGAAGTTTCCTAATAGCGCAGATTTAGAGCCTATAGAAGTTTCATTTGCAAAAGAAAGAGCTGCTACAGACGATAAGTTTATGCCTTATTTTAGAGATGAAAAATTAAGCAGGCCTTGGGCTATTCCTGGTACAAAAGGATTAGAGCATAGAATTGGTGGTATAGAAAAACAAAATGTTACCGGTAATATTAGCTACGATCCAGCTAACCACGAATTAATGGTTCATTTGCGTCAAGAGAAAGTTGATAAAGTTGCTGATTTTATTCCTTTGCAAACCATTGATAGTGGCGAAGAATCTGGTGATTTATTGATCCTTGGATGGGGTGGAACCTATGGTGCATTAAGAACAGCAACTGCTCAATTAATTGCTCAAGGGTACAAGGTATCTCATGCACATGTAAGATACATTAATCCTTTCCCTAAAAACTTAGGTGAGTTAATGGGTAAATTTAAAACGGTTGTTGTACCAGAATTGAACAACGGTCAGTTGGTAAAAATGATTCGTGATAAATATTTTGTAGATGCAATTCCTTACAATAAAATTCAGGGACTTCCATTTATGAGTCACGAAGTGATAACCAAAATTAAACAAATTTTAGACTAACAGGTAGGTTTGTGCTGAACCAATTATTGATTTAAAATATTGGTTCAAACACATTACCAACGCTAATAAAAATATTATGACAGAAGTAGTAGAAAAATTAACGTCAAAAGATTTCTCTTCTGACCAAGAGGTTAGATGGTGCCCAGGTTGTGGAGATTACTCCATTTTAAAACAAGTGCAAACCATCTTGCCAGATTTGGGCAGACCTAAGGAAGAATTTGTTTTCATATCTGGTATTGGTTGCTCCTCTCGTTTTCCATATTATATGGATACCTTTGGCATGCACTCTATACATGGTAGGGCCAATGCAATTGCAACCGGACTAAAAGCTACACGTCCAGATTTATCTGTATGGGTAATCTCGGGTGATGGAGATTCTATGAGTATTGGTGGAAACCATTTTATTCATATGTTGAGGAGAAATCCGGATATCAATTTGTTGTTATTCAACAACCAAATTTATGGCTTAACCAAAGGACAATATTCGCCAACGTCTGAGCAAGGTAAGGTTACCAAATCTACACCTATGGGCTCAATAGATTATCCTTTTAACCCAATTGCTTTAAGCTTAGGTGCAGATGGTACATTTGTGGCCAGAACCATGGATAGAGATCCCAAACACCAACAAGCGATGATTCGCAGAGCATACGATCACAAAGGAACTTCTTTGGTTGAAATTTATCAAAATTGCAATGTGTTCAATGATGGTGCTTTTGAAATTTACACCGAGAAATCGAGTAAAAAAGAGCAAACCTTAATGATGGAACATGGCAAACCATTGGTGTTTGGAGAGAACAATGATAAGGGAATAAAATTAGATGGGTTCAAACCAATCATTGTTGATTTGAATGATAGTTCTGTAAACGATTTGTGGATCCATGATGAGGAAGATTTGGTAAAAGCTACCATCTTATCTAGGTTCTATGATGATCCAAACAAGGGCGATCATTTCCCACGTCCGTTTGGTGTGTTTTACGTAAACAACCATAAAGATACCTTCGATAATTTGTTTAATGAGCAAATTGCTTATGCCAAAGAAAAAATGGGCAATGGTGATTTGGATAAGCTTATAGCTGGTAAAGAAACCTGGGTAGTTAACTAATATTAATTTACCCTTTTATATAGCCACCAAAACTAGGATTATACCCTGTGTTTTGGTGGCTTTTTTTTGCTATTAGAAAATCGAAATTTTTGAATTCTGAAACCATTATTTTTTTGACAATTGCTAAGCGCTTTTTAGGAAAAAATTAATTTATTATCTCATTAGATTTGGGGTATAAATACCTAGCCTAATGAAACAAAACTACAAAAAACGCATTCTTTCAGTTCTTTTCACCATTGCATTGCTTGCAATTACAACAGTTACTTATACCAATCAGAATGGTCCAAGTGCTGGTTTAACAGGTGCTCCTGGCGAGAGTAATTGCAGCAGTTGCCACAGTGGCACACCCATTACAAGTGGCACAGATTTTAGTAATATTTCTTTAACGGGTTTGCCTGCGGGTGGTTATGCTCCTGGGGTAAATTATACGCTTACTTTCAATGGAGGGAGTGCCGCATTGAGTAAAAATGGATTTCAACTTACTGCGCTTTCCCCTTCAAATGCTGCTGCGGGTTCATTTGCGGCTAGCACAGGTAGTCAAGCCTTCATTGGTTCAGGCCGAAACTATATTGGCCATACCTCTAGTGGTACTAGCCAAAGTCAGTGGACATTCTCTTGGACGGCTCCAAGTTCTGGAGTAGGTACCATTACTTTTTATGCCGTACTTAATGCCACCAATGCGAGTAATTCTGTGGTGGGCGATATTGTTTATTTAAAGACGTTTACCTGTAATGCTGGAAATTTGCCAGTAGCAAGTATTACCTCTCCTGCTCCAAACAGTGTCTTTTGTGCGGGTGATTCTGTACAATTTACGGGCTCTGCAACTAATAATCCAACTAGTTTTGCTTGGGATTTTTTTGGTAACAACCCCAATTCATCAAACTTGCAGAATCCCAAAATTAGGTTTAACAATCCAGGGTTTTTTACCGTAAGATTTAGAGCAACAAATTCAAGCGGAACTTCTACCAATGCGCAAATTACGATTCAAGTAGTGGCAAAGCCAACGGCAAGTATATCGCCGGCTATCAATCAAACTATTTGTGGGGGTGATTCTGTTACATTAACCGCCAATTCTGGAACCAATTTATCCTATTTATGGACACCAGGAAACAAAACTACCCAATCCATTAAAGTTGGTAGTGCGGGTTCCTATACGGTGCGGGTAAGTTCGGCGGCAGCAAATTGTTCTACCACAAGTGCGCCTGTTACCATGACCGTTTCGGCTAAACCAAGTTTAAGTGCCACCATATCTAATGATGTGTTATGTGTAGGTGATAGCGTTGAAATTATAGCAACACCCGGATTGCAAAACTATAAATATTACTTAGGTTCATCCTTGGTAGATTCAAGTTCGAATAGTACTGTAAAATTCAAAATAGCGAATAGCTTTACCAATATCTATATCATTGGTTCAAACGGAATTTGTAACAGTGACCCAATAGTTAAAACAGTTGCCATATCTACGAAACCTGCTGCCCCAGCTATAAATTGTGGACCAATTTTCTCCAATTCAGTTGCTTTTACCATTACGGGTTCAAATCCAGAAATTAGTTTGGATAGTGGGAAAACTTTCATGACTCCAAACCAAGGAAGTACCCATGTTATAAATGGATTGAGTCCTAACACGCAAATTTTGGCCTATGCAAGAACCACCACTTCCGCACCTTGCTTGTATTCATTGAGTAGCAATAAAACTTGTGCCAGTGCCAATTGTACACCATTAACATTAAGCGTTAAAGCTCCAAAATATATATGTGAAGAAGCATTAAATAAAGATAATATGATTAGAATTATTTCGACCAATGCGGTTAATCCCTATTTCAAATACGATTTTCCTCCTCCTATTCTAGGAAGCGGTTGGACAAAATCTGATTCCTTTCCTGCAAGTGCCTTGCTTCCTGGAAGTCAGGTTTTCAGGGTAACTGTTATTGATTCGGCCAATGCCTTTTGCCCAACTAAGGATACCAGCTTTACTATTAATTTTGTTAATTTCCTTTTAGATAATCCAACCTTGAAATTAGACAAAGCGCAATATTGCGATGGCGACCTCATTACCTTTGATGTAATTAGTCCAAATTCTATAGTTAATAAGGTTAAATATTATACTGTCATTGGTTCAAACCGAACAGAATTTGCGGCTAAAGCCAAACCAGATTATATGTATGGTCCAGTGCCACTTAGTCCAAATTTCCCTAATGGAACAATTGTTACAGTTCAAACGATAGATACAGTTTCTGGTTGTGGTTTGTTTTCAACAAATAAAACAATAATCGTAAATCCTTTGCCTAATGTTGGCTTTACATACGCCAAAACCAACCTGCAAGTTGTGCTCACCGATACCACTAGCAATACAGTGAATAGAAGATGGATTATTGAGGGAGATACTTTCCCAGCTACTACCACAACCTATACGCATACCTTTTTAACTGCTGGAAATAAGACTGTGATAATGGAAGCTTATACACCGGGCAATTGTGTTGGCTCTACAAGCGTTCAAATAAATATTGTTGCTTCAGGCTTAATGGAAGCTGCAAATTCTATGGGGATGGAATTGTTTCCTAATCCAGCAAGCAATGAAGTAACCGTTAGTTGGGCAAATGGGGGCAATGGAAGCATTGAACTATTTGATCTAGGTGGAAAGCTTGTTTTAACAGCAGAACTGGGTTCTGGCAATAAGCTAAACCTTTCTGGAATAAACAAAGGTGTTTACTTATTAAAGTTAAGCACTCAAGACCAAAGCGCATATAAGAAATTGATGGTTGAATAGCTATAGCTAAACAAAAAAAAGCCTGAATGCATCCATTGCATTCAGGCTTTTTTTTATATTTCGTAATCTACAACCCTTCGTTCACTTCGGGCCTCGCCAATAAAAGGCATAATGGCTTTGTGGAGGGGATGTTGTTGGTAAAAGTCTAAGGCTTCTTTGCTCTCAAATTCGCTGTACAAAACCAAGTCTGCACTCTCGGCTGAACCAAGAAAATCTACGCCTACTTCAATTTTAATTAGTCCTTCTATTTTGCCTTGAAGGTCTTCTAGTTTTTGTTTAATTGCTAATGCGTTCTCAGATTTATTCAATCCATTTGCCGCTTCTTTGAGTTTCCAAAATACAATATGTTTGATCATTTTTTTGTTGATTTATGCTTTGAAATTTGAGAAAATGCAACTCTAAAGGTTCCTCTTTGATAGCCTTTATTGTCGGTTAAATCAAGAAATTCGCCTTTACTATTTGTTCTATATTCGCCTGTTTCGTTGAAAAAGATTAAACCATATTGATTTCGTTGTTCATTTGTACTAAGTGGGTTTAGTTTTTGAGGTCCTTTCATTTGTTTCCACATGGTTTCTGAAACAGGGAAGCACCTAAAAATATGGCTTGAATCACTTAATTTTTCGGACATGTATTTCATGTAGAGTTCAATGACATTTGGGTTAGACAATATCAGGTATTTTGTAGGCTTGTAATGGTCGTTGGGCGTAGCCAGTTTGCATGTATTTACATCAACAATATTGTTCTGATTATACAAGGTTTGCAGGTATTCATTAAACTCTTTGGTTGTTACAGGTTCTTCCATTACGTAAAATGCTGGCTTAGTGCCTTGTTGTGGGATATAAACAAACCCTTTGGGTTGCTTAAAAAAAACAGCCTTTTCTTTAACTTGCGCAATGATTTGGTTCAGACCGAAAAAGAACAAAACGATAAGAATTCTAACTTTCATATGACAAACTTAGGTTGATAAAACGAAAACAGCCAATACAAATTTTGCATTGGCTGTTTATCATCGAAAAATAAATTATTTTACTTCTTCAAACTCTACATCTTGAACGTTGTTGCCAGCTTCTTGAGTAGGTTCGTTGTTAGGCTCTCCTGCAGGTGCTCCTTGAGCTTGTTGTGCTGCATAGATGTCTTGACTAGCCTCTTGCCAAGCTGCGTTCAAAGCTTCCATAGAAGAATCAATTGCTGGGATATTTTTCTCTGCATGTGCTTTTTTCAAATCTTCTAAAGCCGATTCAATTTTTGCTTTCTTGTCTGCAGGAATTTTATCTCCGTATTCTTTCACTTGCTTTTCAGTCTGGAATACCAAACTATCTGCTTGATTGATTTTTTCAACCTCTTCTTTAGCACGTTTATCAGAATCTGCATTGGCTTCTGCTTCACGCTTCATTCTTTCGATTTCCGCATCACTTAACCCAGAGCTTGCTTCAATTCTAATTTTTTGCTCTTTTCCCGTTCCTTTGTCTTTTGCGCTTACATGTAAGATTCCATTTGCATCAATATCGAAAGTTACTTCAATTTGAGGAACTCCGCGTGGAGCTGGTGGAATATCACTTAAGTGGAAACGGCCAATTGAACGGTTTTGGTTTGCCATAGGGCGCTCGCCTTGCAATACATGAATTTCAACAGATGGTTGGTTGTCTGAAGCCGTTGAGAAAACTTCACTGCGCTTGCTTGGAATGGTTGTGTTAGATTCAATTAACTTGGTCATTACCCCACCCATAGTTTCTATACCTAAGCTTAATGGAGTAACATCTAATAACAATACATCTTTCACTTCACCTGTTAATACACCACCTTGAATGGCTGCACCAATAGCTACAACCTCATCTGGATTAACACCTTTTGATGGTGATTTTCCAAAGAAAGCTTCTACTGCTGCTTGTATGGCAGGTATACGTGTTGATCCACCTACTAATATAATTTCATCGATATCACTGGTGCTTAAGCCAGCGTTTTTTAACGCGCTTCTGCAAGGCTCAATGGTTCTCTTAATTAAGCTATCTACCAATTGCTCAAATTTGGCACGCGTTAAGGTTTTTACCAAGTGCTTTGGTCCACTAGCTGTGGCAGTAACATAAGGTAAATTTATTTCGGTCTGAGCCGAACTCGATAACTCAATTTTTGCTTTTTCAGCTGCTTCTTTTAGGCGTTGCAAAGCCATTGGGTCAAGACGTAAATCGATGCCTTCATCTGTTTTGAATTCATCGGCCATCCAACCAATAATCGCGTTGTCAAAATCATCTCCTCCTAAGTGGGTATCACCGTCGGTTGATTTTACTTCAAATACGCCATCTCCCAATTCCAATACAGAAACGTCGTGTGTACCTCCACCGCAATCAAAAACCACAATCTTCATGTCCTTGCCTTTTTTGTCCATACCATAGGCAAGTGCAGCAGCAGTAGGCTCATTGATAATCCTGCGAACATTTAAACCAGCAATTTCACCAGCTTCTTTGGTTGCCTGACGTTGTGCATCGTTAAAGTATGCCGGAACTGTAATTACAGCTTCTCTTACTTCTGTTCCCAAATAATCTTCTGCTGTTTTCTTCATTTTTTGAAGAATCATCGCCGAGATTTCTTGAGAGGTGTACATTCTACCGTCGATGTTTACACGAGGTGTATTGTTATCACCTTTTTCTACTTTGTAGGGAACACGAGTTGTTTCTTCACTTATTTCAGAATAAGTGTGTCCCATAAATCTTTTGATTGAATAAATGGTGTTGATTGGATTGGTTACTGCCTGCCTTTTAGCAGGATCTCCAATCTTACGTTCACCATCTTTTAAAAATGCTACAATTGAAGGTGTGGTTCTTCTACCTTCACTGTTTGCAATAACAACAGGCTCGTTACCTTCCATCACAGAAACGCAAGAGTTGGTTGTTCCTAAGTCGATTCCAATTATTTTGCTCATATGTTTAATTTCTTTCTTTGCCTCAGAATAGCAAGACAAATGCCAAGCTAAATTCTTGGCAGTTTTGACCTATTTCTGGCAGTTTTTAAAAGAAATTTTTGAAAATATCTGCCCCAATGGCAGAATGTCTGACAGGTTAATCTATGAAGTTAGGCAACTCATCTCCGAGTAGCGACACCGTTGTGGGGTCAATTTCCATTTTGGTCTCTTTGTAGTTTCTACTTGTAAAGATACCTAAACCATTGGTGATATTAGAAAATTCTGGGTTCTTTTGAACAATGGTTAAATTGGGATTGTTTAAATCTAACAAGGTTTGAAATTCGCTTGAACCTCCGTAGGCTATGTAAGTAATACCCACTGAACGTCTTTTTTTGCTGGTGTCGTAAGGAATGTTTGTCTTTAAGTAGTCAATATACGTTCTGCTTCCAATATTCTCCGTGCGATCAGATTGTGCAGGGTAAATTTTGCCTTTGGCCACAGAATAATCTACATATTTTATTGCGAAATTACTTGTGTCGTTTGCATCCATTTCTTTGTAAAAATACCTTACAGTTAAATCATATAATGCCGAGTTAATTGCGGTAGTAAACTTAAATAAAAATACGTGGTTGCTTGGAACTAGTTTTAATACAATTTTTCTAAATGGAACAAATGCATCTTTAACCAAATTGGTTTTTGCTGTAAATAAGGCCTCTTTCTTTGGATACCAAATTCTGAGTTCAAATAGCTCATTGGCATTGTTGTTTTTGGGGAAACTGCAAGCGTAAAGGGTGTTCTTTGCCGATGAGAAAAATCCAGAAGCTTTTGGAATAGAATCCACTTTATAACACTTGAAAGTATCTTTGCTTGTTATATTAATTAAATTGACAACAAGCGAATCAAAGTATAGAGAATCTGCAATATTGGCACCTTCACTGGTACTTGACGTGCTTGAATTTTGATACAATTTTTGAATTCTCAAAAATTGAGTTGCTGAGTTTTGATCCAAAAAGCCATAAACAATTGCAATGTCTTTGTATGGCGCATTAATATCAATATCGTTTTTACACCCTAATTGGGAGATTAATAGTATGAATAATAGTACTTTACTGAATTTCATTGTGTGCAATTTAGGATAATTTTTTATGGATGTCAAAAATACTTAGTCAATAGAATTTGAATTTAGGTTTTATGTATACCTTTGAAATTCAAAATTATTTTCATGAGTGTCCATAAAGAAGTTAAAAAGGTAACCACCCATACCCTAATTGAAATGAAAATGCGTGGAGAGAAAATTTCCATGTTAACGGCCTACGATTATAGTATGGCAAAAATATTTGATGCTGCCAAAATTGATGTCTTATTGGTAGGCGATTCTGCTTCAAATGTGATGCACGGCCATGAAACAACTTTACCTATTACTTTAGATGAGATGATTTCTCATGCAGCATCTGTGATTAGGGCTGTTAATAGGTCGCTGGTTGTGGTTGATTTACCCTTTGGTTCATACCAAGGTAATTCAAAAGAGGCGTTAAATTCATCTATTCGCATCATGAAAGAGGCAGAGGCACATGCAGTAAAACTAGAAGGTGGAGAAGAGGTTGTAGAATCTATTAAAAGAATACTAACTGCTGGCATTCCCGTGATGGGCCATTTGGGTTTAACGCCGCAGAGTATATATAAGTTTGGCACCTACGAAGTTAGAGCAAAGGAGGATGCCGAAGCTCAAAAACTATTGCAGGATGCCCAATTGTTGGAAGATGCAGGATGCTTTGCCATTGTATTAGAAAAAATTCCATCCAAGTTGGCTAAACAAGTTGCGCAAATGGTTAAGATACCTGTCATTGGAATTGGGGCTGGTCCAGATGTAGATGGGCAAGTTTTGGTTAGCCATGATATGCTAGGAATTAACAAAGATTTCTCACCTAAGTTCTTAAGAAGATATTTGAATTTATATGAGCAAATTCAAGTGGCAGTTGAACAATATGTGGCAGATGTAAAGTCTGTTGATTTTCCTAATCAAAAGGAGCAATATTAGTGGTATTGGGAAACTCTTTTCACTTCTTGCCTAATTCATGGTAAAAATATTATTTGAAGATAATCACTTAATTGCTGCTTTTAAAAAAAGTGGTCAAACGGTTCAACCTGAACCGGGAAAACCTTTGTCGCTAGAAGAAGAGGTGAAGGCGTATATTTCTGCTACTTATGCCAAAAAAGGGGAGGTGTATCTAGGTGTTATCCATAGATTAGATATGCCTGTAGAGGGCGTTGTTTTATTTGCCAAGACATCAAAATCTTTGGTTCGGATGAATGAAATGTTTCAACAAAGAAAGGTTGAGAAATTTTATGAGGCTTGGGTTGAATTTACTCCTCCTTTAAAATCAGATTTGCTTTCCAATTGGCTAAAAAGAGATGAGAAAAAGAACTTTACAAAGGTTTATATTTCTGAGGTAAAGGGAGCAGATTTGGCTCAACTTAAATATCAAGTTATTGACAAAAGGAAAAATCATTCTTTGTTAAGAATTGAATTATTAACTGGAAGGAAACATCAAATTAGAGCTCAATTATCTGCCATGGGATGCCCCATTTTGGGCGACAAAAAATATGGTGCTTCGTTTGTTTTTGAAGATAATTATATTGCATTGCAATCTACCATGCTTAAGTTCATACATCCAGTGAAGAATGAGCCAGTATGTATCGAAATTAAATCTCTTGAATATCCTTTATAAGCACATTTTTCTTTCATGGTTTCTTAATTAAGAATAAATTAATTATTGATGCAATTTGTTGATAATTAGTACGCCAAAGGGGATCATATGCATCTTCGTTTTTAATGTGTTTAAAAAGGGTGTTAAATAGTAGAAAATGCTTGTAAGCCTTGATTTTATTGGGTAGAATTGAATCAAATTCGTATTAAATTATGCTCAAATTGAAAGGTTATGTATTGCCTATCGTGTTACTTTTTTTAGGTTTTGGTTTAGGTTATTTTTTTTCTGGCAATAGCGATAGTGAAAAAGGGAAAAAAGAAGTCAAAATAGTTTCAAATGAGATTTTTTCAAACAGTTTAGTGGATCCAACTTTACCCTATTTCGAACAACTTGGACTTGATCACAGTGAATTAAGTTCGTTTAGAAGCAAAATTGAAAAACGAATCAATGAGGAAAAGAAAATACACCCTGATTTATTTGTTAGCTATTACTTTAGAGATTTAAATAATGGTCTTTGGACAGGTATCAATGAAAGAGAAACTTTTAGTCCTGCCAGCTTATTTAAAGTGCCTTTGATGATAGCTTTGTTAAAAAAAGCTGAAACAGATCCGGGTATTCTTAAATTGGGCATTACCTATAAAGCTAGGTCTATGGGACAGGTTGAGGAAGAGAGTGGTTTTAAAAAGGAGGAAGGTAAATACTATTACGTTGACGATTTATTAACTCAAATGATTTGTTATTCTGATAACTCAGCAAGTTTAATACTCCTACAATTGGTGGGTGATAGCATGGTTTATAAGGTGATTGAAGATTTAAATATGCATGTTGGGTTAACGTTTAATGAGAATACAAACTTTGTTACTGTTAAGGCGTATGCAGGCATTTTTAGGATTTTATATAATGCTTCCTTTTTAAATAGAGAAATGTCGGAAAAAGCACTAAAACTTCTTACTCAATCTAAATTTGAAAAAGGAATACGCGCAGGAATTCCATCCAATGTATTAGTTGCCCACAAATATGGAAAAAGAGATGAAAGGATAAATGCAAGCACTTTGGAGTCTTTGCAACTCCATCATTTTGCTTTAGTATATCATCACCAAAAACCTTTCGTTTTAGGAATTATGACACGTGGTGGCAACTTGGAATCAAAGAATGAAATAATTAAAGACCTTGCTCAAATTACCTACAATGAAGTAGATGCACAATGCAATAAGGGGGTTAAATCTCATGTGTTTAGAGAGTAACGGGTTAATTAGTTGATTTATATTATAAATTCCAAATATGGTGAGGCCATTTTAAGTTTGTATATTTGTGCAAATTTCAAAATAGCTCAAATATGAATGGTTTTTTTAAAGTTCCAGTTCCGGTTAATGAACCGGTATTAAATTATGCACCAGGTAGCTCAGAAAGAAAAGCATTAAAGGATGCAATTCAGGAGGCGCGCGCCAAAGTTTTGGATATTCCAATGTATATTGGTGGTAAAGAAATAAAAAGTGGTGTAACAAGTGATATTAGGCCTCCACATGATCATCAACATGTATTAGGGAAATTCCATGTGAGCGATGCAAATCATGTGACTATGGCTATTGATGCAGCTTTAGCTGCCAAACCAAAATGGGAGGCAATTTCTTGGGAGCAAAGGGCTGCCATATTTTTAAAAGCAGCGGAGTTAATTGCAGGTCCTTACAGAGCCAAATTAAATGCTGCAACTATGTTAGGACAAAGCAAAAATGCTTACCAAGCAGAAATTGATAGTGCATGCGAAATCATTGATTTCCTTAGATTCAATGTCTCTTTTATGAGTCAAATCTATGCTGAGCAGGTTCAATCGGCAAAAGGAATTTGGAATAGAATTGAATATAGACCACTCGAAGGATTTATATATGCGCTTACTCCATTTAATTTTACTGCCATTGCAGGTAACTTACCTACTTCTGCAGCCATGATGGGCAATGTGGTTGTTTGGAAGCCAAGTAATACTCAAGTTTATTCTGCCAATGTATTGATGGAGATTTTTAAATTGGCGGGTGTTCCAGATGGCGTAATTAATCTTATTTACCCAAGTGGTCCAGTTGCAGCAGAGGTAATCTTTAACCATGCAGATTTTGCTGGTATCCATTTCACTGGGTCAACAGGTGTTTTTCAAAGCATCTGGAAAACCATAGGAAATAATATTCATAAGTTTAAAACATACCCGAGAATCGTAGGTGAAACTGGTGGAAAAGATTTTGTTATCGCTCACGCTTCGGCTCAGACCGATGTATTAGTTACAGCCTTGTTAAGAGGTGCTTTTGAATACCAAGGACAAAAATGTTCTGCGGCTTCTAGGGCTTATGTTCCTTCAAATTTATGGGGCGATGTAAAAGCAAAATTAGTTTCTCAAATGGCTAGTTTTAGGGTAGGACCAGTGGAGGATTTTAGGAATTTTGTGAACGCTGTAATTGATGAAAAATCATTTGATAAATTAGTTCAATATATAGAGGATGCAAAGAAAGATTCTTCTTGCGAAATCATTGCTGGAGGTACTTACGATAAATCTAAAGGTTGGTTTATTGACCCTACCATTATCGTTACTAGCAATCCAAAATATACCACCATGTGCGAGGAATTATTTGGACCGGTTTTAACAATTTATGTTTACCCTGAAAGCGAGTTTGAGGCAACTTTAGATGTTTTAAACGATACTTCTGAATACGCTTTAACGGGTGCAGTTTTGGCTCAAGATAGATATGCCATTGAACTTGCAACGTGGAAATTAAGGAATGCTGCTGGTAACTTTTATATCAATGATAAACCAACTGGGGCAGTGGTTGGTCAGCAACCTTTTGGTGGTGCAAGGGCCAGTGGTACAAATGATAAAGCAGGTGCCATGATCAATTTAATGCGTTGGGTAAGTATGCGAACCATTAAAGAAACTTTTGTTCCTCCAGTAGAATACTCATATGATTTTATGAAGGAAGCATAAAATGAAAAGCGCCAAGAAATAAAATTCTTGGCGCTTTTTTTTGCCTTTTATTTATACCCACTTTTCTTAACTTCGCCTTTGATGATGTTAGATACGGATTGGATGAACAGATGCCTTGAATTGGCTCACCTAGGTGCTGGTAGTGTTGCTCCAAATCCCATGGTTGGCGCTGTAATTGTCTGCAATGATAAAATAATAGGAGAGGGTTGGCATCAAAAATTTGGTGCTCCACATGCAGAGGTTCATGCGATTGAAAGCGTTAAAAATAAAGACCTTTTGTCTCAATCAACTTTGTATGTTAACCTAGAGCCTTGCGCGCATTTTGGTAAAACTCCTCCTTGCGCAAACCTCATCATTGAGCATAAAATACCAAGGGTAGTTATTGGTATGTCTGATCCAAATCCTTTGGTTGCAGGCAAAGGAATTGACCTGTTAAGAAATGCGGGGATAGAAGTTGTTTTGGATGTTCTTAGGGAGGATGCGTTAAAGTTAAATAAGCGTTTTATAACATTTCATACTCAAAAACGACCTTATGTAATTTTAAAATGGGCGCAAACACAAAATGGGATGCTCTCACCAGATGTCAATAAATTATCCAAAGAAGATTTTGAAAGGGAGCGACATATAACCGGTTTTTTAGTTCAAAAATTGGTGCACAAATGGAGAACGCAAGAAGATGCAATTATGGTGGCGACAAATACAGCCTTGTCTGATAATCCTACCTTAGATGCAAGAGCATGGGTGGGTAAAGCGCCTACCAGAGTTGTAATTGACAGACAACTTCGCTTGCCAATGGAGTTGAAAATTTTTGGACCTTCACAGGTAACTTTAGTTTTTAATGCCATAAAAAATGAGGTTCAATCAAATATTCATTTTGTTAAAATTGATTTTTCTGGCCACTGGTTTCGTGATGTGCTAAATGTGCTTTATCAATTGAATATACAAAGCATTATTGTTGAAGGGGGAGCGCAATTATTGCATACAATAATTGATTTGGAACTGTGGGATGAAGCCATCGTTTTCTATTCTGCTAAGCATATTGCTCAAGGAATTAAAGCTCCTTCTATTGGTGGTAAATTAATTCAACAGGATGCATTTGATGGGATGCAAATGTCACAATATAGCAGGGTATGATTTTTTTACTTTTAAGTATTCTCTTTTCTACCATAACGGTAAGCTTTTTTAAGGTATTTGAACTTAGAAAAATCGATACTTTTATTGCAATTGTTTTCAATTACCTAACATGTACTCTTATTGGAACTTATTTTTCTAGCCATAGAATTTATGAGCAACAAATTTGGCTTTCAGATTGGATTTGGATTGCTGCGGGATTAGGATTTTTATTTATAAGCATCTTCTACTTTATTGCCCTCACCGCGCAAAAAATTAGCATGTCGGCCAGTATGGTCTCTGCTAAATTATCTGTTGTTATACCTGTTTTAGTAGCCTGGATTTTTTATCATGAAAGCCTTGGCTTTGTTAAGTCTATGGGTATTTTGAGTTCCTTAATTGCGGTTTATTTTATAAGTAAAAAAGACAAACAAGAAGTGGGGAATAAACATCTTTTATATCTTCCTCTTATTGTTTTTTTAGGTAGTGGACTCATAGATACAACGCTTAAATATTTGCAGAGTCATTTTGTTCCGGCATTTTCTGCAGATGATATAGTAACAGCCACTTTCTTTTTCGCAGGAATTTTTGGTGCTAGTTTTCTTGCTTATAGGGTGTTTTTTCAACAGCAAAACATCAACCTAAAATCCATTTTATGGGGAGTTTTATTAGGTATCCCTAATTACTTTAGTATGTATTTTTTGGTTCAGACCTTAACTCAATTCGATGCCACATTTATTTTCCCGATTAACAATATTGGGATTGTGGCAGGTAGCGCCATTACTGCTTTTTTTGCGTTTAAAGAGAAATTAAACAAACAAAACTTAGTGGGTTTGCTTTTCGCTTTTGTAGCCATCATTTTGATTGCCTTTTCTTCATGATTCCAGATAGTTTTAATACAATTACGCAAGCTGCTCATGGTGAATTTAAAGACAAAGGAAGTCGGTTTTTGTCTTTTGCAATTCCTATTCAGCACGAAAATGAAGCAAAGGATTTTTTAAAATCTATTAAGAAGGAGCATCATGCTGCTGCCCATGCTTGCTGGGCCTACGTTCTAGGTTATGAGGCTGAAATTGAAAAGAGCTCAGATGACCGTGAGCCAAGTGGTTCTGCAGGTAGACCTATTTTGAGAACCCTTCATGATAAGAAACTGACTAATATATTAATGGTAGTGGTGAGGTATTTTGGGGGAAAATTATTGGGTGTTCCAGGGCTCATTCATGCCTATTCTGAGGCTTCTAACCAAGCTTTGCAGAACTGTATTCCTGTCGAAAAGCATTTGTTTTATTCTGTTTTTCAGCCATGCGAATATGCCAACCAACATGAAATTATTAGAATTTTTAAGCAACATCAGCTTAAATTTTACCCCGATAATCATTCTTCCATTCCAGGTATTACCTTTGAAGTAAGTCCATCACAAATGGAGGACTTGATAAAAAGTATAGAAAATCTTGGTTTTCCGCCTTCCATTGAACTTAAAATTATGGCTGTATAATGATGAAATTTTATAAAAGACACATAAGCACATTTCTTCTAGGGATAATTGTCCTTTTTTATTCCTCTAACTCTTTTGGTTTCGGTTCGAACCAAAGCATTGCTTCTGTTGATATTAATTTTCAAATTGCGGAAAATGCGCTTTTAAATAGCAACCCTTGGCTACTTAATAACCAAAATCAATTCAAACTAGAATCTTCTCAAACATCCCAATTTGCTCAACATTTTCAGTTTGTCCAATTTCATCAAGGTATAAAAGTCTACGGTGCTTTCTTTAAAGTGAACATCGCTTTTGATGGCAAAATTTTGAGTTTTTTCAATAGCTTTAAACCAGTGTTTGAGTTACAACCTTTGAATGGAATTTTTGTTAAAGATGAATGTCGATTTTTTGAAAGTAACAACCAGTTTTACCTTCTTAAATATTCACTAGGAAAAAATAGTAAGGGTGAGGTTTTTGAGTACCTTACAGATGCTACAGGAAAACTTTATCATTCTCGCATGCTCGATTTAAAGGTTAAGAAGGATACTATTATTTCTACCCAAGTTTTTAATCCAGACCCGCTTACATCTGCCCAAAAAACTTATGGACAAGATGGATTGTGGAACCATGCAAATGGGGCAAATACCGCAGAACTTAACAGTCAGTTAAAGTCAATGTCTACAACCCTTACTTTCCAAAACGACACTTTTTTTCCAACTTCCCCTTATATCGTTATCCAGGATTTAGAATCGCCTTCACAAACAATTTTTACCTCCAAATCGGCTAACTTTTCCTTCAATAGAGCCCAGTCGGAATTCAGAGAATTTAATGTGCTTTACCATATAGAGGTCCTAAGAAAATACCTTAAGTCTATTCAAGTGCCTCTTACCAATATGCCTGCTATTTTGGCCGATCCAACTGCATATGCTGGTCAAGATCAATCCAGATTTTCTTACTCAATGTCTGATCCTTCTTTGTACTTTGGCACAGGTGGGGTTCCCGATGCTGAGGATGCCGATGTTATTGTTCACGAATATTCTCATGGCATTAATTATTTTCTTGCACCCAATACTGTTGATGGAGGTGAGCGTTTAGCAATCGAGGAAGCGAATTGCGATTTTATGGCCTGCCAATATTCCAAATCCATCAGCAACTTTAATTGGAAATGGGTTTTTAATTGGGATGGTCACAATGATTTTTGGGCAGGTAGAGATGCCAACAGCCCCAATACTTATCCTAAAGATTTAAGTACAGATTTCTATACCTCCTCCCTTATTTGGAGTAGTATGTTAAACGATTTAAGTGAAGATTTGGGAAGGGATATTATCACCCGAATTCTTCTTAATTCCATTTCAAGTTATGCAAATTTTATGTCCATGCAAGATGCTGCTAACTTGTTAATTCAATCTGACAGCATGATTTATGGCTATGCCCATTTTAATATTCTTAAACCTCGATTGGTTCAGCGCGGATTTATTGTTACAGGAGTTGAATCGCATCAAAAATTAAGCTCCAATATTGAGTTAATAAATAGCCAAGGGTTTGCAAATGGTAACGCCAATTTAATTGTTCAGAATTCCTTGAACCAAAAAATGAAATGGGAAATCCGCGACATAAATGGAAATCTGATTTTAGTCTCTACAGAAGATAAACCTACCCATCAAATATCCCCCGAACAATTTTCGTTTGGTATGTACTTTATTACAATTACTGCTGAAAATGGAAGTGTAGCAAATGCTAAATTGCTGCGTTTAAATTAAGGTCTTTCAAAATTTTTCCATCTTCCATTTCAATGATGCGTTGAGTCCTATTGGCAAAATCACTGTCGTGGGTAACAATAAGCAAAGTTTGATTGTATACTTCTGCCAGTTCCTTAAATATGTCAAACACAATTTCTCCGTTTTTTTTATCTAGGTTCCCTGTAGGCTCGTCTCCCATAATAATAATGGGATTATTAATCAATGCTCGTGCTATGGCAACTCGCTGTTTTTGTCCGCCCGATAATTGATTTGGTTTTTTTAAAGCCTCTTTTTCGATTCCCAATATTTTTAATTTTTCGTAAGCATTATGCTCTATTTCTTGAGGAGTGATTTTTGCTAATTTTTCTCCAGGCAACATTACATTTCTTAATACAGAAAATTCATTCAGCAAATAATGAAATTGAAAAACAAATCCAATTTTCTCATTTCTAACTCGAGCAAGTTGGGCTTCAGATTTCTTTTTCATTGGTTCGCCATCAATAGAAAGCTCTCCAGCATAATCTGTGTCCATTGTAGATAGAATGTACAATAAGGTGGATTTTCCGCAACCAGATTTGCCCGTTATAGAAGTGAATTCTCCTTTGCCCAAATTAAAGCTAATCTCATCCAAAACCTTTATATCAATTGGATCATGGAAGTATTTAACAATATTTTTTGCCTCAATAACTAAGCTTTTCATATTATTTACCTCTAATGATTACTACTGGGTCAATTTTACTCGCTTTTCTGGCAGGAAAAAAACCTGCAAAATAAGTGGTAACAATGGAGAAAATTATACCTATTAAATAGAAGGCAGGGTCATAATTTACAGGAAAAGTTTTTATGGTAGGTAAGGACGCCGTTTTAAATGGCGCATTATCTATTAAAGCAGATAATCCAAACCCAAATAGCAATCCAAATAGTCCACCAAATATTCCAATGGTTAAGGCTATGGATATAAATATTCGCTTCACATCTTTCCCATCAAACCCTGTTGCTTTCATAATGGCAATGGTATCCATCTTTTCATAAATCATCATGTTTAATATGTTATAGATGCCAAAACCAGCTACAATTAAAAGGGTAATCCCAACAGAATAGGAAATGATATTTCTAACCTTAGAACCCGTTTCAAATTGTGAATTTGCTGTTTGAATGTCTAAGGCATCAAGGTCAAATTCTGCCTGAAATTCTTTGGCCATTTCTGGAGCCAATAAAATATCGTTGAGCTTAATTTGGATGTCTGTAATATAATTATTTGATTCTCCCAATAGCTTTTGTGCTGTTTTCAATGAGGTATAACTCTGAACCTTGTCAAGATCTTGCAAACCCGATTGAAAAAATCCCACCACCTTTAATGGGAATTTATTTCCATTAATACTGGTAACGTAAACGATATCTCCAATGTCTACCAACATGGTTTGTGCAGCTCCTTTGCCTAATATAATGCTATTAGGAATGTTTTGTAAGTCAATGTAGTTTCCTGCAACAACATAATTGTTAAACATAAACAACCTGTTTTCTTCCGCTACATCTATGCCATTAATGGATCCTGTTAGGTTAATATTACCTACTTGATAAAACACTTGAGTGGTTATTTTTGGCGCAATTCCTAATAACCTACCATCCTTCTTTAAAGTCGCTATAATTGCTCCCGCATTGTGTATTTTTAATCCTTTATTATTGGGTTTTACTGAATGAATAAAGTTATGATGTTGTTCGCTTTTCTTTATTTGGTCAATGGGTTGCTGCGGACTTGCTTTAATTTCATTATACAGTCTTATATGGGCTGTCCTGTTTAAGATTAATCCGTCGAGTAGGCCGTTTAACCCCGACATAAAACTTAAAAGTGCAACAAACATGGTAATGCCAAATGTTACTCCAACTGCCGCCACCAAGGTTTGTTTCCACCTTGCCATAAGCAATGATAGAGATATGTCATATGTAAGTTTTATGTTCATCTTTTAGGTAGTATAAGTTCATCCTTTTCTGTTAAGCCAGATACTACTTCCACCTTCTGAAGGTCCATTAAACCTGTTTTTACTTTTATAAGTTCACCCTTCACATTCTGAACGGTGCTATCATTTACCATCACATTTCTAGGAATGAGTAAAACCTTATCCCTTGTTTTAATAACTATATTAGCTTCAAATGTAATATAGGGATAAAGCTTCTCGGGCATGTCAATGAATTTAGCTTCAACCAAAAAGGTTTTGGTTTTTTCATTCATTACAGGTGATATTTTGCTAATCCGAGCCTCAAATACTTTGCCTTTATAACTATCCATATTCACATACACAACCTGTCCTATAGCCACTTTGAAAATATCATTTTCATCTACTTGCATTTCCAAAATAAAACTGCTAGGGTCGCCAATTAAAGCAATGGGTGTTTGTGGATTCACCATCTCTCCAATTTCTTTTTGTAGACTAAACACCATGCCATTTATTTCACTTTTCACAGTAAAATCACTTTCCATTTTTTTAGAAATACTGAGTAGGTTTTTGCTTTGTTCTGAACTCAAAGCAATTTGCCGCCTTAAATCTTCGTACTTCACCTTGGCCGATTGGTAGGTAATAATGGAGTTTTTATAATTTAATTCCTTTTGTTCAAGTTCTACCTTGGTGCCTACATTTTGACTCCATAGCGATTGCTGTCTCGCATACATTGAAGAATCAAGCTTCATTTTGCTAAATTGTAACTCCTCAAATTGTTTAGCATCATTGAGTTTGTTTTGGTTCGACCTAGCATCTGAAAATTGGGCGTTGAGTTGAGCATTCTCAAGGTTAAATTTAGAGATTTCATTTGACAATGAAACAATCGGACTGCCTACAGCAACCTTGTCTCCCTCTTGAACATGAATTGATTGTATGGTGCCACTAACACTTGCAAAAACATTGTATTGCCTTGCAGATTTTACAATGCCAGAGGCATACACAGATTCTGTAACACTGCCATAACTTGGACTAAACTTTTCAATAGAATCTTTACATGATACAATACTTAAAACAAGTATTCCAATGATGAGCTTTTTCATAATTTAAATATCCAAAAACTAAATTAATGCATTGTCATGTTTTTTATTGGCCAATTGCCCACATGCTGCATCTATATCCTTTCCTCTACTTCTGCGTACTTTAGCTACAACTCCGTTTTTCTCTAAATACGCGCAGAATTTATCAATCTTTTCTGAATCTGCTTTTTCAAATGCACCATCTCCAGTAGGATTATATTCAATTACATTTACTTTGGCTGGAAACTGCTTGCAAAATGCCAAAAGTTCTTTTGCGTCTTCTATACCTTCATTAAAATTCTTAAAGGCAATATATTCAAACGTTACGCGCTTTTTGGTTTTTTGATGAAAGTACTTTAAGGCTTTGCCAACCTCTTGTAAATTGTTGCTTTCATTAATGGGCATAATCATGTTTCGCTTTGTATCATTTGCCGCATGTAAACTCAATGCCAAGTTAAACCTAACCTCATCATCTGCAAGCTTTCGAATCATTTTTGCAATTCCTGCAGTAGATACGGTTATTCTATCCGCAGCCATTCCCAAGCCTTCTGGTGAAGTGATTTTATCAATCGCTTTTAATACATTGGCATAGTTTAACAAGGGTTCGCCCATGCCCATAAAAACAATATTGGTTAATGGCTTTTCAAAATGTTGCATGGCCCAGTTTTTAATCTGTACCACTTGGTCGTATATTTCATCTGGACTCAAATTTCTCTCGCGCTCCATTTTACCAGTTGCACAAAACTTACAAGTTAAACTGCAACCAACTTGAGAAGATACACATGCCGTCATTCTTTCATCTGCGGGTATCAATACACCCTCAACCAAATGCCCATCAAACAACCTAAATCCACTTTTAATGGTTCCATCATTGCTCACTTGCTTATCTTCTGTTGCAATAGCATTGATGGTAAAATTGTTTTTCAACCACTCGCGGGTTTCAACCCCCAAATTGGTCATTAAATTAAAATCTGTACACGATTTTTTCCATATCCATTCGTATACCTGATTGCCCCTAAAAGGCTTGTCTCCGTTAGAAATAAAAGCCTCCTTTATTTGGTTCAGGCTTAAAGACCTAATATCTATTTTGACTTTATTTGTCATTTCACTTCAAAGATACTTTAATTACAGCTAAAGTTTAAGCGAATGTTGCAGCTATTTAACTATTTTGCCAAGCAATTAAATACCATATTGAATTTAACTAATTTGCTTTTTGTATGATAATCGTAGGAAATACTTTGATATCTGAGGATTTGTTCGATCAGGAGTTTATTTGTAACCTAAGCGCTTGCAAAGGGGCTTGTTGCATAGAAGGAGATAGTGGTGCTCCAGTTACTTTAGAGGAGAAAGCGCAAATAGAAGCAAATTTCGCTCTCATCGAACCCTTTTTAAGCGATTCGTCCAAAGCAGACATCGCTCAAAGAGGGGGCTTCGAAATTGACGAGGATAAAGAATGGGTAACCACCTGTTTACCCACCGGAGAATGCAATTTTGTTAAAAAAGATGAAAATGGAATCCTAAGTTGTGGCATAGAAAAAAGCTTTTTGGCAGGTAAATCCACCATTCGCAAACCCATTTCTTGTTACTTATACCCCATTAGAGTGATAAAGGTAGGCGATTATGATGCCTTAAACTACCACAAATGGGACATTTGCAGCGCTGCTTGCACACTTGGTAAACAAGAAAAGGTTGCCGTTTACAAATTTTTAAAGGAGCCTTTAATAGATAGGTTCGGCGCAGAATGGTATGCAGAATTAGAGGAGGTTGCTAAAGCGTATTTTGAAGAAAATACCTAATAACTTTGGGGTATAACACAACTATATTCATCATTGCAAGCATATTTTTCTACCTTCGAATCCTACAATGAAAATCTTATCTAAAATTCAAATTCAAGATTGGGACAAATTTACCATCCTTCACGAGCCTGTAAGTAGTCTTGGTCTTATGGAGCGCGCTGCTGCCAGATGTTATAATTTGTTTATTCAACATCTGCAAAAGGATTTTGATAACCTACCTAATAAACTTTTCCAGATATTTTGTGGTCAAGGAAATAATGGGGGAGATGGATTGGTGATTGCTAGGTACCTAAAGAGTTCGGGGTATAAAGTTGAGGTAGTTATTCTCAAACAAAAAGACACAGGAACAGAGGATTTTGAACTCAACCTTTTGCGCTGTCAATCCATAGACATTGAAACCTCTCTGATCTCTCAAGAGGATCAAATAGCCCAGTTAACATTTGGTGATATTATCATTGATGCAATCTATGGAACCGGACTCAATGCCCCGCTTGCCAATTTGCCTCTCCAATTGGTGAATAGGCTTAATGAACAAAAGGCGCTAAAAATTGCCATCGATATTCCAACGGGTTGTTTTGCAGATGCTCAAACTGCAATGCAACACCTTTCATCTGTTTCTTTTATAGCAGATAGAACCTATACTTTTCAGGTTCCTAAATCTAGCTTTTTATTCGCAGAAACTGGCGCAAGTGTCGGACATTTTTATGTAGTTGATATTGATCTTCATCCCCAATTTTTAGCTCAGGTTGATAGTGGCTGGCATTGGATAGATTCCTCAGAATTATCCAAGCCTCAATCCCATAAATTTTCTTATAAATGGAGCAAGGGCCATGCCCTCATCATAGGTGGTACAAAAGGTAAAATGGGTGCGCCTTTATTGGCCTCAAAAGCCGCGCTAAGAGCGGGTGCCGGATTGCTTACCTCGTATATTCCTCAATCGGGTTATTCAATTTTTCAAACAGCTTTGCCAGAGGTAATGGTTGTGCTAGATTCAGAACAATCAGAATTAAGAAACTTTCCTGCTATCACCCATTATGAGGCAGTTTGTATTGGTCCGGGACTTGGAACTCACGCAGGAACAATCCAGTCTTTTGGATCATGGATACAAAATGTCAAAGTTCCCATTCTCATTGATGCAGATGGCTTAAATATTTGTGCAGTCCTTATCAAAAGCAAACCTGAATTTAAATTTCCCATCAACAGTGTCATTACTCCGCATGCCAAAGAGTTCGATAGAATGTTTGGCATCCATAACGATTCTTTTTCCCGTCTCCAAACTGCAATAAAAAAGGCCCAGGAATATCAAATAGTAATCGTTTTAAAAGGAACTTACACGCAAATAATAAGTCCAACTGGTGAAGTTTGTTTTAACAATACAGGCAATAATTTATTAGCAACTGCTGGCAGCGGAGATGTGCTTTCAGGCATTATTACCTCATTCATGGCCCAAGGCTTAAGCACCCTAAATGCGGCAAAATATGGTGTTAACTTACATGGTTTATTGGCAGATTCACTCAAAAATAAATCTTTTAAACATATCATTGCAAGCGACCTAGTGGAGGAGCTTAAATTTATCGTGTAATCTCTTCTAGCATGCGCTCGTAGTCATATTTCAAGTCTTCATGTACCTTTAGTAAATCCTTCCTTATCTTTTCAATTTGCCTATCAAAAATGCCTTCAATGGCTTGGTACTTTTCCCAATAATCTTTGCACTCTTTTAACTCAAAACAGAAATGTAAATGCAATTCAATTTCGGTCTGAACCAATTTGCTGTATTGAGCGTACTGTTTAACAATGCGCAGTGTTTTTCGAATATACTTTGTGGTAAAAAATAAACTATTACTTGGCATTTCTGCAAAACGCTGACTTATTTCTTCATTAGCCTTTTGTATATATTTATCCTCATCCTGCGACTCAAACAAAATATAATG
>JBILVK010000218.1:0-3229 GCA_044370475.1 Bacteroidia bacterium | reverse complement strand
TCTTCTCCAAGTCCTACCATGCAATGGGGAGATTTGGGAATAAATGCGGTTAAATTGAAAGCTACTAATTTGAAATTAGCTGCCGAAAAAATAGCTCCCAATAATCCTTGTTCAAGGCCAGTTGCCGATCCAAAAGGAGAGGAGACTTTGTTGTTAAATGACCCTGCTGGCAATCAGTACCAAGTGGTGAGAGACCATTCTTGGTTCAAAAAGGAAGAATTTATGCAGGGTGGATTTTGTGGTGCCGTAATTGGTGTGAGCAATATTGATTTGTCTATCGCTTTTTATCAAAATGGATTGGGTGTTAACGAGATATTATATGATGTAACGGGCACTTTCAACGACTTAGGCGAAGCCTATATAAGCCAAAGATTTAGACGTGCTTTGTTGTATTTTAAAAATCCAAGAACAGCTCCATTTAGCAAACTCCTTGGTGATGTTCAAATAGAATTGATTCAGGCACTAGATAGAACCCCCATTAAATTATTTGAAAATAGATTTTGGGGTGATCTTGGTTTTATTCATTTGTGCTTTGATGTTCCTAATATGGAGCGTTTAAAATTAAACTTAGAAAAGTTTAAATATCCTTTAACCGTTGATAGTGGAGATACCTTTGATATGGGCGAGTCTGGCGGACGTTTTGCATACGTTGAGGATCCAGATGGTACGCTCATTGAAATGGTTGAGACGCACAAAGTTCCTATCCTTAAAAAGTTTGGTTGGTATTTAAACCTTAAGAAAAGAGGTCAGGATAAACCACTACCCAATTGGATGGTTTCTTTAATGGGACTGAACAAAATTAGCGATTAAAATACTTGCTTCAATAGGAGGCCAATGATAAGAAGGTAAATTGGCCAGAGGAACATCACTAATCCAAACGATATTGAATCAAAAAACAAGTGCTGTTTTACAATTTTTGGGGTGAGCCACTTACTCAAGAAATACAAGGGGGCAAACAAAATGCTTTTTTGTATAAATGGAGTTTTTGTGCTATGACCATTTATAGAAGAATTCTGCTTTAAAAGGTCTAAGATTTTGAAGCCGTCTTTATGCGCCTTGCAAAGTTGTTGTAAACGGAAACTAAAGCTTTCAAATTCTTTTGATCCTTCCTTTAATTCTCCATCTATATATGCCAATTTCCCTAATTCATTTGATATCCTATCATTAAAAATTCTGACAAATTGAGCCTCATTGTGTATGTCAGAAAATTCATCTTTCTCAATGGGTTTGCCAAAATTAACCAAGATGTTTTTACCGGCCCCTTGAAAATGTTCGTAGGTTAAGCCTACAGGAACAACCACCATATCTTTTGAAGGTGAATCGCTGTGCCATGCCTTAATTGCAATCCGCGCAGGTCCCTTTTTCAAAGGCCTTAAAGCCCAATTGTTTTCACTCAAACCTTCTGCAAAAATAATCACTACTTTGCTGGCATCAAGAATATTCTGACAAGCATCAAAGGTTTCATTGTTCTTGTTGAGGTTCTCTTTTCCCTCACTTAAACGATAAACAGGTAGCATATTTAAGGAGTGCAAAATAGGCCTTGCAAAATTGTTTTTAAAAGCATCTCCACGCGCCAAAAAATGCGTAGGTCTATCAATCACAGCCCCAACTATAACGGCGTCTAAAAAGGAATTAGGATGATTTACCGCCAATACCACCGGCCTGTCTTTAGGGATGTTTTCTAATCCTCCCATTCTAATGTTTTCATAAAACAAATGAGAAGTTAAGCGTGTGTTGTACTTGCAATAATTGTAAAAAATGCCCATGTGCAATAGTATAAAAGATTATTCTGCCATCCAAATTCTAAAAGCCTCATCTGCCTGTAAATGCAGCATCTCTAAGCCATTCTTTATTTTTGCTCCCCGCAATTCTGCCTCTTTTAAAAATCCTGTTTTCTCTGGTAAATAAATTAAATCATAGCAATAATGGGTTGACCCAATGCCCCCTAAATCTAAAGCAATTTTTTCATCATCATGAGGAAACATGCCTACCGGACTCGTATTCACAATTAATTTATGGGCTTCTATTTTAGCTGCATTTACCTCCAAATAATCTATTTCAAGTGCAGCTTTTTGCGCTCGCCTGCTCACCACTTCATAAGGTATTTTTAATTCTTCCAATACATAGCAAACAGCCTTAGAAGCCCCACCATTGCCTATCACCAATGTGCTTATATTTCGATTTGAACCAATGAATTTTTCTAATGATTTTTTGAATCCAAATACATCGGTATTATGTCCTTTTAAAACACCCTCTTTCTTAAATTGGATGCAATTAACAGCACCACATTTTTGTGCTTCCTCAGACAATTCATGCATCAGGGAAACAACCTTTTCTTTATAAGGTTTGGTTACATTTAATCCACCCAAATTTGGAGTTTCTTGCAATAAAGTCCTCACCGCTTCAAATGAATCTAGTGAGAAGTTTCTATAGCTATAAGGTAAGTTAGCTTCCTTAAATTTCTGCGTAAAGTAATCTACCGAAAACGTGTTTTTTAAGGGACTCCCCAGCAAGCCAAAAACTAACTCCATTGTTTTTTATTGAGCTTCAAATATACTTTTTAAATGTGCTTTTTGATAGGCGTATATCGGTTTGTCGAAAAATATATTTAGATAAGCCTAAAAATATATTTTGGAAATTCTAAAAATATCCGACCTTTGTGCCCAATGAAGCAATTACTTTTATTTTTGGTTGGTATATTTGGGTGCCTGCACTCATCATATGCCTATACACTCAAGGGTAAAATAAGCGCGCAAGGCTCCCCCGTATCATATGCTACCATTGGAATTCAACAACTTCAAAAAACAACTTTAAGCAATGAAAAGGGTGAGTTTGAATTAAGCAACTTACCTGCAGGTAAGTACTATTTGCAAGTTTCAATGGTGGGTTTTGAACGCGCAAAAGTATTGGTTCAGACCGAAAAAGAGGAGTTTATACATATTGAATTAAAGTCGCTCAACACCACCTTAAATGAATTAACTATTAGCGGAACCATGCGTGAAGTAAGCAAATCTTCTTCGCCTGTTCCTGTTGAAATTTACGGACATCAGTTTTTTAAAAAATCACCAAGCAGCAGTTTGTTTCAATCTTTGCAAATGATTAATGGGGTTCAAGCTACCTTAAATTGTAATGTGTGCAATACGGGCGATATTCATATTAACGGACTTGATGGGCCATACACCTTGGTGCTCATAGATGGTATGCCCATTATTAGTGCCCTGTCTACCGT
>JBILVK010000087.1:0-11921 GCA_044370475.1 Bacteroidia bacterium | reverse complement strand
TGGGGGTTATGCTAAGGTATCCCTTACTCATCTTATGGGTATTAGGGTGCAATACATGCAAGGAAAACTATCGGGTGCGCCCACCAAAAAGAAATTCATCGACAATGGATACTTTCAAACCAATGTATCTAATGTGAACCTTCAAATGATTTTTAATTTGGGGAGTGTTGATTACCGTCAGAGCTTCCCAAGAAACAATTTCTATTTCGGAATAGGTGCTAGCTACCAAACCTTAAAGGGTGCAAGAGATTTTGCTGATACTCCTTCTAATGTAAAACGAACCATTAATGAAAGCATGCTTGCCATTCCTTTAACTTTAGGTTTTAAAAGAAAGGTATCCAAAAATATCGATATTGGATTGGAGCTAACTTACAACCTAGGTGGAAATGATAAAATTGATTTAACCGATGATGGAGGTTCCTTACCAGATGGTAATGGATACTTTAGTGTGAATGTAGCTTATAATTTAACCACCAAAAAGAAACCCAAGCACATGGATTGGAGCAATCCAATCGACAAAATTTACCGCGATTTGCAAGATGCCAAAGACCAGGCTGAGGCTATGAAGAATGATGCAGATCAGGATGGTATTCCAGATTACCTCGACCAAGAGCCTAATACTAAAGAGGGATACAAAGTAGACAACAAAGGTGTTACTCTAGACAGCGATGATGATGGTATTCCTGATTCCATTGATCCAGATCCATATGGTTTTGATAAAACCATGGGATTATATTTCCCTGCTGGAATAGGAATAGGAAAAGACACGAGCGAAAGGGTTTATCAGTTCAGTGATTCAGTGCCTCAAACAGAGTTTGTAACCATCTCTAAAAGTGGTTATGGTTTACCTACTGTTGTGTTTCCTCCAAATAGATTCACCGTGCATGTAGAGCAATATAATTTGTTGCAACAAATTGCCCGTATCCTATTGGTTGATACTTCTGCTTCTTTAGTTATCATTGGTCACTCAGATAATAATAAACCAAATCTTACCCAATTAACTTTGGCAGAACGCAGAGCTTTAGAGGTTAAAAGAAAGCTCTACAAAATATACGAAATTGATGAGGAGCGCATGCTGGTATTCTCTTCTAAAGACCCATATGTAGAGAAGTATCAAATGAGTACAGAAGGCCTTGATAGAAAAGTAGAATTTAGAATCATTAGGCCTGTCCAAAAACGCAGACCAAGAGTAGACACAGAAGACCTCAACGATAGGTAATCCCCTAATTCAAATACACAAAAAAGAGGCTGTTTCAAAGTTGAAACAGCCTCTTTTTTTGCGTATTCTCACACCAAATGGTAAACCAAATTTAAGATTTATCCACGACAAAAATTCCATCCCTCATTCCATCTGCCTCTTTCACTTTCACTTTCACTTTCTCCTTCTCCTTCTCTTTCTCTTTCTTCCCTTCCTCCCTAATTATTTCTTCTTAGATTTCGTCTCCCAAGGCAACGGCCCTAAACGATACATATACCTCACTATTAAAGCCTGTTTTTTGCGAATATAACGTGAGGGTTTGTTCGCTTTCCACCTCCTCGGATTTGGATAGCAGGCTGCTATTGCCGCAGCTTCAGATGCTGTTAATTGAGATGAAGATTTATTGAAGTAAAACAAGGCTGCAGCCTCCGCTCCATATACCCCATTCCCCATTTCAATAATGTTTAAATACACCTCCAAAATCCTCTTTTTTGTCCAAAATACTTCTAAGCAAACCGTAACATAAACCTCCAATCCTTTCCTAATCCAACTTCTGGTGGGCGTGAAGAATAAATTCTTAGCTGTTTGCTGGGTAATGGTACTGGCGCCTCGCGGACGTTTACCTTTATCGAAACTCTTTTTTAAGGATTCTAAAATCTGTTCAAAATCAAATCCATAATGCTGAAAATACTTTGGGTCCTCAGAGGTTACACTCGCCAAACAAATGTTCTTGCCCAAACTCTCAATGCTCTCCCAATCTTTCCTTAACCTCACTGGGTCGTCGCCAAAAGCCTGTTCAAATACCCTTTTAATTGGCAAGGGAGTAATGGGAACTGGAACAACCCTGTAAATGATGATAAAAAACAGACTTACCTGAAAAAATAAAATAGCAACGCGCCAAAGAAAACTCTTTAACTGCTCAAATTTCTTTCCAATCGCTTTTGTGGTTCTTCCCATATCCCTCTTGCAATTTTAGGAAACTATTTCACATTCTCATTGAATAATTCTATTGTTTTTCAACAGGTATAAAAAAAAACAAAATTTATCCAACTTAACAGCCTTTCTTTTGTTTCTTTGATACCAATTATTTTATTCTGCATGCAGTCGTTTAAATTGAAAATGTTTTTTGGGGTAACCCTATTTATACTTTTGATAGATATATATGTCTGGAAAGGCACTAAAATACTTATAAAAGACCGTCCTAGCTGGTACCAAAAACTAATTAAATTCATCTATTGGGGAATTCCTATCTTATTAATTCTCGCATTTTTTATCTCTAATTTCAATAGCGCTTTAGCTGCAAATAAATTGGTTCGAACCTATTTAATGGCTTTTCTATTTATCCTGTATGCCTCAAAAGTGGTCATATTCTTGTTCATTTTTGTGGATGATATCAAGCGTTTGTTCATGTGGATTTGGCATCAAATTGAACGCAGGTTTTTACATCAAGAAGAACAAGCCGAAGAAGAGGAATTAGAGGAGGCCATAGAGCCTGAAGGGAAGAAAATTTCTCGTTCGCAATTTATTGCACGCGCAGGTATTGTGGCTGGCGCAATTCCTTTTGTGATGCTTACGAGAGGACTCGTTTCGGGTGCCTACAATTACCAAGTGCGTAGGGTAAATTTGGTAATACCTAATCTACCCGAGGCTTTTGATGGCATCAAATTACTCCAAATTTCGGATGTACATTGTGGTAGTTTCTTTGATAAAGATTCTGTTTATAGAGGCATTCAATTGATTAAAGAACAAAAGGCACATGTTGCTTTCTTTACAGGAGATTTTGTAAATAATAGAACCAATGAGGCCAACGAATGGGCCGATATGTTCAGCGAAATTAAAGCGCCTATGGGCGTATACTCCATCCTCGGAAATCACGATTATGGAGATTATGTAACCGATTGGAAATCGCCTGAGGAAAAAGCTAAGAACCTTACCGACCTCTACGATATCCATAAAAACATGGGTTGGAATTTGCTCAGAAATGAACATGTATTACTAGAAAAAGAAAATAAACGTATTGGATTAATTGGTGTTGAAAATTGGGGCGATAGAGGCAGGTTTCAAAAGTTTGGCGATATAGATAAAGCCAAAGCAGGTATGCCTGATGTGCCCGTTAAAATATTGCTCTCCCACGATCCTAGTCACTTCGATACCATCATCTCTAAACAACATCCAGATATTGACCTTACGCTATCCGGACATACACATGGCTTCCAATTTGGCGTTGAGTTTGGTAACTATAGATGGAGTCCGTCTCAATACATTTATCCGCATTGGGCAGATTTATACAAAATAGAAAAGCAAATGCTCTACGTAAACAGAGGCTACGGCTTTTTAGGTTATCCAGGCAGAGTAGGAATCTTGCCAGAAATTACCGTTTTTACGCTCAATAGAATGGCTTAAAACCGCTGAGCATAATGCCTTTAAAACATAAAGAGTGCTAGCTTAAAAACGATCATAAAATTGCAATAAGACACTTTGCTAAAGCATATTTTACTCAAGTAAATTGCCTAAGTAAAATGTATTAAATTACCTTAATACAGGTACTTACCAGAGATGGGAACTCGCCTGCCCGGACCAAATGATTTTTTAGATACACGCAACACTGGAGGCGCTTGCCATCTTTTCCATTCATTCATGTTAACCATTTTTAGAATTTTCTGAACCAACTCACGCTCAAATCCCTTTGAAGTAATTTGGCTCGGACCATTCATCTCTTCAATGTATAAATAGAGAATGCTGTCCAAAATATCGTAAGGTGGTAAACTATCACTGTCCTTTTGGTCGGGCCTTAACTCTGCAGATGGCTCCTTGGTAAGAATATTTTCTGGTATTATTTCACCATTTCTATTAATGTACTTACACAATTCAAAAATCTCCGTCTTGTACAAATCTCCAATCACAGAAATTCCGCCACACATATCGCCATACAAGGTTCCATAACCCACGGCCAACTCACTCTTGTTGGAAGTATTCAATAAAATATATCCCAACTTATTAGCCAAGCCCATCAAAATAATTCCCCTACTTCTGCTTTGAAGATTCTCCTCCGCTAAGCCAAAAGGCGTATCACCAAAATAAGGCTTCAACGTACTCAATAAAGCCTCATAAGTATCCTCAATAGAAATTCGGTTCGAACCAATTCCTAAGTTTTTAACCAATAACTCACTGTCGCTGATAGAATGCTCACTGCTATATTGAGAAGGCAACATCACCGCCCAAACATTCTCCTTACCCAAAGCTTCACAAGCAAGGTAACTTACCAAAGCAGAATCTATGCCTCCAGATAAACCCAAAATTGCCTTCTTAAATCCTAGCTTCTCAAAATATTGCTTAATGCCCAGCACCAAAGCCTGCTCAATGTCGGCATACAAATTCCTAGCAATTGGCTTCTCATTCAAATCACCGCCAACATGCAGTTTATCTCCTTTGCTTATATCAAAGTGCTGCATGTCCTCACTAAAGTAACTCAGCTCTTTTAGCACCAAACCCTCCTCACTCACCACACAACTTCCTCCATCAAAAATCAAATGCGTTTGCGCACCAATATGATTTACATAAAAGATGGGCAAATGGTATTTTACCGCATTGTTAGATAAGATATTTTGTCTTTCTGCAATTTGCGTTTTAGAGTAGGGTGATGCCGCAATATTGATGATAAAATCAGGTTCCATTTTTATCAACTCATCCATAGGAGTAGTTGTGTAAAGCGGATTCTCCTGAATATTCCAAAGATCCTCACAAATGGTTAAAGCAATTTTATAACCTTTATACAAAAGCAATTCAAAAACTTTATTCGATTCAAAATACCTATATTCATCAAAAATATCATAGGTAGGCAACAAGGTTTTATCAACTATTTGCGCCACCTTTCCATCGGCTAAAAAATAGGCAGAGTTAAATAAATCTTTTCCTCTTTTCTCTGCATTCGGTCGCGGAGAACCAACAATAGCAGCTATGCCCACACAATGTTTAGCAATCTCCTCTACACTCTTTTCTGCCAAAGAAATAAAGTCGCTAAACTCCAAAAAATCACGCGGCGGATAACCACAAGTAGATAGTTCAGAAAAAACAATTAGGTCCGATCCAACTCCTTTTGCAGCAGTAATAGCATCGACCATCTTTTGAGTATTGCCCTCAAAATTACCAGTATGAAAACTGAGTTGCGAAAGTGTAATCTTCACTAGAAATGATTAGAAAATGAATCCAAGGTTAAGAGCCAATGCATGGTTAGTACCTTGCCATTTGGCTTCATTATAAATATCTGTTAAGCCCAAATGATATCTTAATCCCAACTCCACTTTAGAATTATTGTCTAAATGGTAATGAATGCCACCCCCAAATATTAAACCTATTTTCAAACTATTAATGGCATAATCATATTCTGTAGTGCCATTATCTGCATTAAACAATTTAAACTCATCTCCATCTTCTGGATTCTTGGTATTCACTTGCTCTAGGCTCAATTCATCAGATTCTATATCGGCCAATTGACTTAATAGCCAACCTATATTACCGCCAAACTCACCATAATAGGCAATATTGTTTTTTGTTTCAGTACGCATTTTTAACAAAACAGGTATTTCCATATACCTAAGCTTATAATCCATGTTAAAATCACTCGATGTTTTTGTAACACCTTTTTGTTCCACATTGATTTTATCGAAATGCGTTTTTGCTCCCCAGTTCTGTAAGTTAAACTCAAATCCCAAAGCGTATTTACTACTCAACATAAAGTTTAACCTGGCCCCAAAACCAAATTTTAAAGTAGATCCGCCACTCTTAACCATCTTGGTTGTTGGGTTTACCCAGCTAAATGCCGGACTTATTCCCAATCCAAATTCTAGCTTTTGGTCAGAATCTTGGGCATATGAATACTGATTTAAAAGGAGCAATGCACAAAAAACAAATAATATTCGTTTCATTAAAATTGATTTAGAATTCAAATTTAACTCCAAATGCAGATATTGCCAAAAGTTTCATCTCCGTTTCTAATTATATTACGCTATGAAGAATACTTTTAAGGCATTGTTGCTTGCCTTTTGTTTCATTTCCTTGTTTAACGCTTGTAAGAAAGATGTTCAACCGCTTACTATGTTAAGGTTTGAGCAAGATTTGTTTAATCCTAATTCACTTCAATCGCCAAATCACTACCTCAATCTCCAAAAGAAATATGGCATATTCTATCAAACTTTTGCGCAAGACATGCTCAATATTAGCGAGGAAGAAAGTACCTTAGCATATGCGCCAAGCTTGAGTCAATTTGTTGCTTTCCCTACCATTCAACAATTAAAAAAAGAAGTAGATAGTGTGTTTCCCCAAATACAGGATATAGAAATAGAATTAGGTGGGGCAATGGCCATTTACAAAGAAGAATTTCCACAACAAAAAGTTCCCACTTTCCTCACTTTTTTATCTGAGTTTGGGTATGCACATGTAAACGTAGATACCATAGTGGGCATAGGTTTAGATATGTACCTCGGGCAAAATTATCCATTATATCCTGCACTCGAATTTCCTTCCTTTATGGTGCAAAAATTAAGAAAGGAATACATTGTTGCTAATACCATTAAGTCGTTTGCTATTGGCCAATTTGAAAACCAATTAAGCGATAAGCGCTTTTTGGCCATGATGCTCTTTGAAGGAAAGATGAGGTATTTTGTGAAACAATTGCTGCCAAGTACTCACGATTCTTTGGTCTTTGGTTACTCTCCTCAACAACTCGAATGGGCTGCACAAAATGAAGCCATGACATGGGCGCATCTCATAGAAAAGAAAATGCTTTTTAATGCAGACCCAGCTGAGTATATGCGCTATTTTAACGATGGACCATTTACCATTGCAAATGGTGTTCCGCAAGAATCTGCGCCTGCCATTGGCGTTTACGTAGGCTATAAAATGATTGAAAAATACATGAAGGATAACCCAAACATCAGTTTGCAGGAGCTTATGTTTAACAACAATTGGGACCAATTGTTTAAAGAAATTGCTTACCGCCCATAAAAAATATTTTTATTCTCCTGTTAATCAGTGGTTAGCAATTTGGCTATTGTATAAATTTGACATTAAATTTACCTTCATATTAATCAATATTAAATTAATATGAATAAAAAATTACTCGTTTTGTTTTTTTGTAGTATGATTTCCGTATTAACACTATGGGGTCAAAATCGACAAATTACGGGGGTCGTTTCCGATGGAAAGGATCCTGTTATTGGTGCATCTGTGCAGGTTAAAGGCACAACAATAGGTGCAGTTACTGATGTTAACGGAAGGTACATTTTAAGTGTCCCTAATGATGCAACAACCATCGTTGTAAAAGGAGTAGGTTTAAAGACCCAAGAATTAAGTATTGCAGGATTGTCGGAAATCAATGTTAAAATGGTTCAAGATAATGTAAACTTAGGTGAAATGGTTGTGACTGCTTTTGGAATTGAACGTGAAAGAAAAACCTTAGGTTACTCGCAACAAAAGGTAAGTGGAGAGGAAATTAGAAGGTCGGGGGATCAAAATATGATTCAAGGTCTTGCTGGCAAGGCAGCTGGAGTTTATGTTCAGGGTTCTGGCGGAACACCAGGCGCTTCCTCTAAAGTTTTGTTACGTGGCAATGTTACATTTACAGGAAGCAATCAACCATTAATTGTTATTGATGGTGTTCCTATTGATAACAGTACCAACCAGTCGGTAGCTGGAGATTATCCTTTTAATGCAAATTTACAAGGTGTAAATTCTTCTAATCGTGGTGTAGATATTAACCCAGAAGATATTGAAAGCATGAATGTTCTTAAAGGGCCTGCCGCTGCAGCACTTTATGGCGTTAGGGCAGGTGCGGGTGCAATTATAATTACAACCAAAAAAGGAAAAAAGGGTGCTAAAAGCTTTACGGTAGATTTTGGAACTTCTGTAGAAATATCCAGAGTAAATAAATTGCCAGAGCTCCAAATGAAGTATTCGCAAGGTACTGGAGGAGGTGTTTTTTCCGCAGATAAAACAAGGTCTATTGGTCCAGGTAAATTTGCAAAAGGAACTCCTCAAAGTTGGGGTAATTTAACCCAAGATAGTTTGGGTATTACTCCAACAGACAATGCAGACGAATTCTTTCAAACAGGTTATGCCTACAATCAAAACTTATCCATAACCAACAATACCGAAAATTCTTCTATGCGAATTTCCTTAGGTAGATTAGACCAAACAGGTGTGGTTCCCAATACCAAATTCGAAAGAACTTCTTTACGCATAAGTATGGATTCAAGATTGTCTAAAAAAGTAGTAATGGGAGGAACCGTGAATGTAATCAATTCAGGCGGTACCCGTTCTCAAAATGGTAGCAATCTTTCTGGAGTTATGCTGGGTTTAATGCGCGCACCTAATAGCTTTCAATTGGCTGATCCAAATAGTAAAAGCAACGACGAATGGGATATCGGATTTAAAAATCCAGATGGCACGCAAAGACAATATGTAGGGGTATATGACAATCCTTACTGGACAGTTTACGAAAACCCTGCTAAGGATAATGTAAACCGTATTTTGGGCAATGTTAATCTTACCTACGATCCAATGGAGTGGATGAGTGTTACCTACAGATTGGGTACAGATATGTATACCGATCAACGCAAGCAGATTTTTGCAATTGGTTCATGGCAACCAGACAATGCGCCAGGCGGTGAGGTAAACGAGAATATTTTGAGATACAAGGAAGTGTATTCAGACCTTTTAGTAACCTTACGCAAAGATTTTAGCCAAGATGTAAAAACAACTTTGCTTATTGGTAATAATTTAAATCACCGTTACGATCAAGACTTGTTTTCTAGAGGAAGAGATTTAGGTGCACCTGGAAATTATAACCTAAATAATGCAACCAATTTGTATACAAGTGAAGCAAATACAACCATCAGAACAGCAGCCTTGTTTTTTGATTTCAATGCCTCATACAAAAACTATTTATTTGTTGGCATCTCTGGAAGAAATGAATGGGCCTCAACTTTTGGAACTGCCAAAAATAATTTCTTCTATCCATCTGCCAATGTTGCATTGGTGTTTTCTGAGTTAGTTAAGATTCCTAAAATGTCGTTTGGTAAGGTTAGATTAGCCTATGCACAAGCTGGTATTAGTCCACAACCTTACAGAACCAAAACATATTTCACACGCTCAACTTATACAGACGGATTTACAGGTGGTTTATCCTTCCCTTATTTGGGAGGTAATGGTTATGGATATTCTGCAAGAATTGGAAATGCCGAGTTGAAACCTGAAAAAAATACGGGTATTGAATTTGGTACCGACCTTCGTTTCTTTGAAAATAGGTTAGGAATAGACTTTACCTATTATAGCCAGAAATCTACTGATTTATTAGTTGATCGTCCGGTTGCACCTTCTACTGGTTATGCCTTATACTACACCAATGCTGGTTCAATGATTAACAAAGGTATTGAATTGGTGTTATCTGGTACTCCTATAAAAATGAAGGACTTTAGCTGGGATATCAGTGTAAACTATGCCAGAAACCGAAATGAAGTTTTGGAACTAGGTACAGATATCAAGGAGATTAGCCTTGAAGCAGGTTTCTCTAGTATGGGAGCCTACGCTATCAAAGGGCTTCCTTATGGTGTTTTGTATGGCACACGTTGGGATAGAACAGCCAACGGAGATTTTATCATTGGAGCTAATGGTCTTCCAAGATTAGCTGCAGAAAGAGGTCAAATTGGAAATCCTTACCCACTTTGGTATGGAGGTATGAGAAATACCTTTAATTACAAATCATTTACCTTTTCATTCTTATGGGATATTCGTGTGGGAGGTGATGTTTGGAATGGAACTTGGGCTCGTTTAAATAATATCGGTAGAACCGAAGAATCTTCTGAAGGTCGCGAAAAAACCTACATCATTCCAGGTATGAAAGTGATAGGTACCAATCCTGATGGATCTGAAAATTATGCAGAAAATGATATCGCAGTATCTGCCTTTAACTACTTTAGAACTTATAAAGGTGATGCAGGAAATTATGCTGCAGAAAACGCTATTCAAAATGGGGGCTGGGTTCGCTTACGCGATGTTAGCTTAAGCTATAGATTTAATTTGGCTGGCAAAATTGCAAGAACTATTAAAGGTTTGGAACTTACGGTTACTGGTCGTAATTTGTTGTTATTTACAGATTATACCGGAGTGGATCCAGAAACAAGTTTAACGGGTGCAGGTTCAAATATTGGTGGTTGGGATTATTTTAATAACCCAAGTACAAAATCATACACTTTTGCACTTAAAGCCAATTTCTAAAATGTTCAATGTTTAAAAGAAAAAAGAGATGAAAAAAATTACATATAGCGTTTTAGCCTTATTGCTTATTACGTTTGGAGGCTGTAAAAAGTTTGTGGATGGATATGATGCAAGTCCAAATGATCCAGCCACCGTTACCAATGCCCTATTGTTGTCTAATTGCGAAGTGGCTTATTTTGCTACAGCAAACGGTCAGTTATCTAGGCAAACTTCAATGATGATTCAACAAACTGCTGGTGTTGATTTTCAAAGTGGCGATGTTAATGATTATTCCATTGAGGAAGGTACCAACATTAACGAATGGAATGTTATCTATTCTAATGGTTTGGTTAACTTAAAGAAGCTGTATACCCAAGCAGGTACTGCTAATCCATATTACCAAGGGATGTCCAGAATTTTAACTGCCATGTACATAGGTATAGCTACAGATTTATGGGGTGATGTGCCTTTTAGAGAAGCTGGAAATGGGCTTTCTGGTCCATCTGCCTTTAACCCTAAATACGACAAGCAAGCCGATGTGATTGTCGATATTCAAGCCTATTTGAGTGAAGGAATTGCTTTGTTGCAAAAAACACCAGCAGAAAACACCCTTTTGCCAGATGCTGATGATTACATCTATAATGGCGATGTGGATGCTTGGATTGCTGCTGCACATTTGCTTAAAGCTAGGTACCATAACAGACTTAGCAAGCGCGATCCTTCAGGTTCTGCCACAAGTGCTTTGACAGCTTTAACTGATGCTGCCGCTGCTGGTTTTACCAGCAATGCAAGTAACATGAATGCGAAATTTGGAACCAATAGCAACGAATACAATCAATGGTATGCGTTTACCATGGTGGAGCGCGCTGGTTACATGAAAACAGGTTTGGCCATGACAACTATGATGAATGGCTGGAATGACCCAAGATTGGAATTTTATTGTGCGGCAGATACTGGTGGTGGTTTCAATGGTTCTGCTCCTGATGTGCGTAATTTGGATGCTTCTGAGGTTGGTCCATACTTGGCTACAGCTAATGCACCTTTCCCTTTAGTTACCTATTATGAGGCTAAATTTATTGAAGCTGAGGCTAAACTAAGAAGCGGTGATGCCGCTGGTGCTGCATCAGCGCATAATGCAGCAGTTATGGCTAGTCTTTCTTTAGTAACTGGCGAATCGGATACCAGTTTCGAAAACAGTCAGGCCAAAGAAACTTCAGCTTCCATAACATTAGCTAAAATCATGAACCACAAATATGTTGCTATGTACGGTCAAATTGAGGCTTACGCAGATTGGAGAAGAACCAATTTGCCTGCCTTAACTCCTAATGCTAATGGCGCCGTTAACGTGATTCCGCGTCGACTTCCAACTGTTATTGATGAGCGATTGTACAACAAAAACGCCATCGTAATTTCAGATATTAAACGCCCTGTTTGGTGGGATGAATAGTAATTGTAAAAAATTACTAAAAAA
>JBILVK010000086.1:0-12064 GCA_044370475.1 Bacteroidia bacterium | reverse complement strand
TTCTCTCAATCTTCAAGCACAATATGATAAAACAGACAGTACTTTTAAACGATATTTTATAGGAACTTCCTTATTTGTAATGTTGGGCAATCTAGATACTGAAAACCCACCCAACTTTGTTCAACTCAATCTTGGATATCGTATTACAGGAAAAGATGTAATTACACTAGCTCCAAAAACTTGGAAATATGCTTGGCCAAATGGCATTCATCCATTTTTAAACAATGCCTACAAAAAGCCAGAAGAAAAATTCCCTGGGTACGTGCGTGAGTTTGGCGTAACCATGTCTTATACCCGATTTGTATGGAAAGGTTTATACGCCCAACTTGATGTAATGCCTACTTGGCAAATCTTTGTAAATAATGATGGCAAGAAAATCGACGATGGTTTCCAGATTTTCAATTCCTACCGCGTGGGTTATCATATCAAACTCTTTAATGACAAATTTTTCTTTCAACCCTCAATCTGCATGACCCATCGCGCTTATCACACTCAGCTACCTGATGGATTTAAACAGCTCGATGATAAATGGTCAAAATACGTCTTTCCAGAACCCGGACTTAATATAGGATATAACTTTTAATTGAACAACACTTAATCAACAAAAATACCATCAACATTGGCATAGATAATTTTCACTTTTTGCTCTTTGGCCAGCAAGGCATTCTTTTGTACAAATTTTATCAAGCGTTTGCTTTGCCTACCCATTACCCTACTCCAAAATACTACCACCACATAATTATAATCTTTCGCTAAAAAGGTTTCGGTCTGAACCAATTTCTGAAGGAATCGCATTTGTGTTTCTAGATTCACCATGCTATCTAATGGCGCCTGCTGCTTGGGAGGGAAGACACTAAAATTATCGTTCCTATTCCACTTCAAATTAGGAAAACCACCCGCATAGCAATTCACTTGATAGCTCACCAATTGCCCCTCCCCATTAAAATAAAGGGCTTGTAAAGGTTGATAATGATTGGTATGACGTTCATCACTCTCAAACGTTTTTAGGTAGCCTAAAAAGCTTGAATCAAGCAAATAAACATCTTTCGCTGGAATAGCATATTGAGTTGCGCATTTTAACACTTCTGCCTCACCTAGGGCCTTATATTCTTTAATACCATACGCACCCAGCAATATGGATTCACAGGAGCTAAGCGTTACGAGACAAGTAGCAACAAAAACAATTTTCAAAAGGCTAATTCTAACTATATTCATATTACCATCCTTAGTTTGTATCGCATTCACAAATTTATGTTTAACTCAATTACCTAATACCATATTCAATGGAATATGTTCAAACTTTTCTTTGTCGTTCAATATGGTTAATGGCTAGTCTGATATTTTTCGCATGAGTGTTTCAATAGGACCATTCTTAAATTTTTTACTCCATACATAACTAAAGACTACACTCAATGCAAAAAACAAAAGGGCGTAAAACAAAATAAAGTTTGATTCTACTGGTGTTTCTGTTTGAGGAAATCCAGTGTATTTCTTATTGGTTAATGCAGACAGAATAAGTATGCCAATAGTCATATGTATTACGTAAAGTGAAAGAGTCATTTTTCCTGTTTGAGCCAGCATTGAAACTAATTTACTTTCCGAAAATTTAGTACCCAAATACATACAAATAGAAATTACCATCAAAGCCCAACCCATTGTAATCATAAAGAAGGGAACATTTACGGGAAAATAATCTTCCATTAAATAAAACCAAGAATCAACGTAAAATTGATGGTGTAATGGATTTTCAAAATCATAGCTAATATAAAGTCGTACCGCTTTAAATGCAGCAAGTAGGCATAAGCCAAGCACAAACATTTTCTTCCAAGTTCGTTTGTCTTGCCAATTTAATTTCCCTAAAAACATCCCAATAGCAAAATAAGCAAACCAAGGAAAAATAGAATTCCAACCATTGTAGAAGGTGTTTCTCAAAAAACCAATGGGTGTCCAAAAATCAGCATACTTTGTAGTTTGTAAATTCCAACTTGTAAAAATTGGAATAAAGAATTGTAAGATGTTATAAACCACAATAAATGCTAAAGCAATCCATAAATAATTACGCTTTGGAACAAAAAGCATGAATGCCGCAATGTGCATATAACCACCATAAAAATGCAGTATGTCGCCAGGCCACCAGTTGTAAAGTAATAAACCTAAAGCAAATAAAAACAAGGAGCGTTTTAATAGAATTGAATTCAGTTTTCTTTTGTCTTCAATACTATTTGAATAACGGTTTGTTAAAAACACAATACCCATGCCGGCACAGATAATGAAAATAGAGGTTGAATTGCCAATGAAAAGGTTTGCGAACTTACCTAAAAGTGTTTCGTTTCTAAAAGAACCAAAACAAAAGACAAAGTTCACAATATACATTCCGAAAATGGCATAAGCTCTTGCTAAATCAAAACCTATTATTCTTTCTTTCATTTTAATTTTTTTGTTGCCACAATGGCATAAACCATTGGTATTTTGTTTTCCAAATGTTTGATGCGATATTTCTTTGGTTCAAATTCTATTGTTTCTCTAAAACAGTTGTAAGGAGAATAATCAAATTCATCTACTGAATTTATTTCAAGTCCGTTTTTAATTAAACTATTCAACACTTCACTCATACCATGATTCCACATCACGTACTCTTGTTTGATGGGAGCTTCACGGTTTGCATATGTTCCACTTTCAGTTTCAATAATTGCTCCAGTGTTAAAATAATTGTAATCAATGCTTTTAAAGTTATCATCAAACATCCACACAACTGGATGAAATTCGGCAAAAACAAATTTACCGTTTGGTTTTAAAAATCGAGAAACAATACTTGCCCATTTGTCAAGGTCGGGAAGCCAACCTATAGTTCCATAACTCGTAAATACAATGTCAAATTGTTGGTTCAAATGGCTTGGTAAATCATATAAGTTGCAACAAATAAATGTTGGTACGAATCCAGCCTTTGCCGCCAAATCGTTTGCACTTGCAATGGATTGGTCAGATAAATCAACTCCTGTAACAGTTGCTCCTAGTCGTTGTAAAGAAATGGTGTCTTGTCCAAAATGGCATTGCAAATGCAAAATGCTTTTGCCTTTTATGTCGCTCAATAAACTAAGTTCAATACTATTTAACGAAGTATTGCCTTTCAAAAAACCTGCAACATCATAAAAGTCAGAGCTTAGATGTGCTTCTGTTCTTTTATTCCACGATACTTTGTTAATGAAAATATAATCTATTTCTGTTTTCATTTTTGGTTTACTTATTTTTTATCATGTCGTAACGGTGTAACCCTTTTGCATAAAAATCATTTGTAATTTTCGTTATTGTAAATCCAATCTTTTCAAAAAATTGAAATGAATGTTGTGTAGTATCTAATGAAATTAGGCAACAAAAAAATATTCTGCTTCAGTTTGTTTGTATGTAAGCCGTCCTTCGCTTTGTCCATTCAACCAAATTTCAAAGTCTGGTAATTCAGTTGGGTCAAAAAACAAAGGGGTATTACTTTTAAATATTTCCAAACATTGTTTTCTATCGTTTATTTCATATTGTCTTATTTTCATTCTGTTTTTTTAATTGGTTTAACCTTGCAACATACTTATAAGATGTCCTCTAAAAGGTAGGCAAAATCATCTAACTTCATTTTTATAAAATTCACAAAAGCTAAATGCAATTTAAGAAAATAATTCCTTCTCCTACCTTACAACCATATTTGAAATACTTTACTTGCAAGAATTGCAGCCACCTTGTGAGAAGGATTTGGATAAAGGTCGTGATTTTTGAATGTTGCAAATGGCCTATTGATGGTGGATTCTATGGAGCCAAAGTATTGTCAAAAAAAAAGCCTGCAAGGCAAATCTTGCAAGCTAATTAAGTTGTAAAACCAATCAATATTATTTTATAGACCTATTGCCAAGCCAAAACTGAATTGCACCGGGCAACTTTTAACAAATCAATTTACCGTAACCCTATGCATAACCAATACATTCTCCAATAATCAAATGTCTCTATGTTGTTTGTGGGGTAGCAGCATCTATCATTAGCAAAAAAATGAGATTTAAAATGTTTCATAGCTTATTAAAAATGGAAAACTACCTAAAAACTGCTTCAACGCCGCGCCTTTGGTTCGAACCGAATTGTTTTTGAAAAAATAAATCCAAGAAACTGGATTTATTATGAACGAAAATTCCAAATAAATCACTTTTCTAAGCAATTCTCATTCTTTTTCATTATATTAGCCAAAACCAGCTTTTTATGAGAAAGGGACTATTTTTGGCATTTTTGAGCCTTGCACTATTGACGGCATGCAGGCAAACAAAATCGCTTGCGCAGCAGCAAGCAACGCAAACATTGCCTAGCGATTCTTTGGCGGCATATCCTTATTGGATTGAGATGATGAACAACCCGCAGGCACATTACCAAAACACCGTTGATGCCTTTGATGCGTATTGGGCCAATAGAGAAAAGCCTGCTGGTAAAAATGGCGAAGCGCGCGATATTTTTGGGGTGGATAAATCAAAAGAGGAGCAAGCAAAAGATAATAGTAGGCCCATCGATTATGTGGTGGAATACAAGCAGTTTTTGCGTTGGAAACAACAGTATAAAAACTTGGTAAAAGCAGATGGCACCATTATGTCGCAGGATGAGATTATAGAACAAAGTAATAAGGAGCTAGAAAACAGATGAGACTACACCTACTTGCCTTGCTTTTTTTCGGTCTGAACCTAAGCGCCTTTTCGCAGAATTTAGCGAGCTTCTCGCAACATGGTCCGGTTAAATTTCCAAGTAACCCCAGCGTGCAAACCACAGGCATGGGCCGGGTTTCGCAATTAGTATATCACCCAACCGACAGCAATATAATCTATGCTGTATCTGCCTCGGGAGGCTTGTTTAAATCGGCCAACGAAGGCTATACCTGGCAACCACTTTGCGATTTTTTACCACAGCTCACTTGTGCCTCTTTGCTGGTTAATCCGCTTAACCCAAATATACTCTACCTAGGTACCGGAGATGCCAATTACAACAGCACTGGCAGGGGTGTTTACAAATCTACCGATGGGGGCAAAAATTGGCTACTGTTTAATACAGGCATGGGCAATAAATTAGTCTCACGCATGGCCTTTCAACCCAATGATACTTCTGTAATAATTGCCGCTTGTTCAGATGGCATGTATAAAACAATTAATGGTGCACAAACTTGGGTAAAGAAATCTACCGTTACCACCAGCTATAGAGATTTAAGTTATAGACCGCAAAGCAATGCCATTATCTACGCAGCTTCTAACACACATTTCTACCGCTCTTTCAACAATGGCGAAACCTGGTTGCAAACCAATATCAATTCGGCCATTACCTGTGCTGGAATTAAATTGGCGGTAACGGCCGCAGATACTTCGCGCATCTATTGTGTGGCTTGGCGCAGCGGTGGCTCCACTCCTTTTGGTGGCGTGTATCAATCGAACAACAATGGCGCATCTTTTACCTTAAAGGCAGATACTCCCAATATCTTAGGTTACTCTGGTACGGGTTCTACCATGGATGGTCAAGGTGCCTATAACCTCTGCATTGTGGCCGATCCAAACAATGCCGATGTGATTTATATGGGTGCCATTAATGTGTGGAAATCTAGCAATGCTGGCGCTGCATTTACCTTGCTTTCGCATTGGGGTTTTGGGGTGCATGCAGATAAACACGATTTTATATTCTCTCCTTTTAACCCGCAAAAATTATACTTGAGTCATGATGGCGGTCTCGACCGAACCACCAATGGGGGCGGCACTTGGACGACCTTAGAAGACGGACTATCGGCCTCAGAGTTTTATAAAATGGGGGCCAGTGCCTTAAGGAAAGATCACCTTATTGGTGGCTTGCAAGACAATGGTTTGGATGTGGCAGTAAACAAACAATATGCTACCGTGCGCGGTGGCGATTGGACAGGTGATTTTGCCTTTGATGCATTTGACAGCAGCTTGGTGTATGAACATGGTGGTATTAAAAGAAATATCTATACCCATAGCACAAGCGCTATTAACGGACACAGTGGAATATACTTACCACATCCTACAGATAGCAATGTATTGTTTGAGATAGATACCGATGTATTGCGCACAAGCAACCTAAGGGCTAACCCAGCAAGTGGTGTTACTTGGGCCCAAATAAGCAATATACCCGGAGCACAAGCTAGCGGCACCAAATGCATGGGCTATGCAAAATCTGCTAATGGCACTTTGTATGTTTATGTGAGTCCGCAAAAGTTTTATATCTCAACCAATGTTAACAGCAGCATCCCTGTTTTTACGCAGCTTAGCAGCTTCCCTTTTAATACCAGCGAAACCATTAAGCAAATTGAAACCTGCGATTACGACAGCAATGTGGTGTATGTGGTAACCAACCAAACAAGGTTGTATAAATCTGCTAATAGGGGACAAACTTGGATCAGTCTAAATAAAAATTTACCTGCAAATAACTTTGTCAAATTTGAGTTGGATCAGAAAGCCACAGACTCTAGTATGTATGTATGCACAGCCTTTGGTGTGTATTACAGAAATAGCAGCATGGTAAATTGGATACCCTTTGCACAAGGCTTGCCAACCATTGCACAAATTACCGATATGGAGATTAGCAATCCTGCTGTTGGCACTGGTATGATGTACCTTTCAACATACGGCAGAGGCTTATGGCAAAGCAATCTTTACAATGCCGTCTTACAAGCACCGCAAGCAGATTTTAGCATGCAAGCCAATTCTGTGCAAGCTTGTCCCAATACTTTTTTATTGATAGACCATGCAAGCAATAACCCCAGCAGCAAGGTTTGGCGCATATCTCCAGCTACAGGTTGGAGCTTTATAAACGGCACAGATTCCTTATCTTTAAGGGCAGAAATAAGGTTTAATTCAATAGGATCATACACCATCACACAAAGGGTAAGCAACGCGGTTGGTTCGGACCAAAAAAGCATAAGCTACAACTATGTTACTTTGCCTTTGGCGACCTGCAGCACCACCACCACGAACCTTGGAGGCTTTGGTATGGGCATTCAGAAGTTTGAGTTGGCAAGCATTAACCACAGCTCTTCTATTGGCGCCAGTAGTTATAGCGACTTTAGTTGCATGGCCAGCACAACTGTTAAAAGAGGCAATACCTACAATGCTTATATTACCACGGGCAATACCAATAACGAGAACCAAAAAGTTTATATTGACTATAACAACAATGGTATTTTTACAGATGCCAATGAGCTGGTAGGATCAACAAATGCTGGAAAAGGCAGACGCTTGGCAAGCATAACAATTTTAAACAATGCACCTATCGTAAGGCAATTTTTACGCATGCGCGTGGTCACCAATTTTAACACCGCTGCTGCACCACCATGTGGTGTATTAAGTTATGGTGAGAGCGAAGATTACGGAATTTATATAGACACCATGCCCGAGCCAAGCATTGCCATAGAAACGCAAATAAGCAGTAGTACCAAGGTGTTTGGTCCAAACGAAACAGACACCTTCTATTCAGCTGCTGGCAAAATAATGGCGGTGTTAATAAACAATAGCTCGTTTAATTATGGACCCACAACGGTGAGCATAGACAATACAGGAAACGGTGCAATGAACTATGGCAACAACACCACAAGTAACAAACGCATTGCCTCAAAAACTTTTATCATAACACCAAGTTTTAACAACAGTGCAGGCAATTTTACCCTAAAATTATTTTACACCTCCGCAGAAATAAACGGCTGGAAACAGGCCACTAGCGGAACTTTTGCAAATGCCAATGTATTAAAATGTGCAGGTAATATTGCCAATGGAACCATAGCCAATGGCGTATACGGAAGCAATGCGTTAAAGGTGAGTTATGAAGGCAGTTCAGATTCTGTTATAAGCGCCACATTTAACAGTGGATTTGGCATATCAAGTGGTTTTGCCTTGGCACCAAACAGTATTGTTTTGCCAGTAGGTCTGCTCAATTTTGAGCTAATTAAAAAAGGTGAAGATGCCTTGTTGAGTTGGCAAACAAGCAACGAAATAAACAATGATTATTTTGAGGTACTACGCTCAAGCGATCGACTTAACTTTAAAGTTTTAGGAAGGGTAAAAGGCAAAGGCAATAGTCAAATAAAACAACATTATGTTTTTACAGATGCTTCTATTGAGAAGGCTTTAAGTGAAACAGGCATTCTTTATTACCGTCTGAACCAAGTAGATTTTGATGGAAAAAGCACCTTGTTGCCAACCCGCAGTATCACCCAAGAAAAGGCGCTTGGTTCGTACCGAATTATACCACAACCGGTGCAAGAAATCTTGCATGTGGTGGGAGAAGAAGCCATCCCTTTTAAGTTTGAAATATTTGATGCAGAAGGTAAGCATATCTTAAAAGGCAGCAGTATTTTAAAAGAAACAAACATTGATGTTTCTCACCTAGCGCCAGGTTTATTCTACTTACAAATTAAAGCAGCTAATGGCACGCAAGTTGTGTTAAAATTTATCAAGACATCGCAATAGAAAAATGCTTCTAAGTCTACACATATTGTAGGGAAACTTATAAAGGCAAACTAGCTATTGCAAGAATAAACTAAGGCATAACCTTGGTTTCCATTTGTTGAATAATGGTAAGCACATCTTGCTCGGTGGACTTAAGCTTGCTTTGGCAAAGGGTGATAAGCTCCGATGCGCGCTTCACTTTAGCCGCTAGCACATCTACCGAAACAGATTCCTGCTCTATTTCTGCGGCAATATTTTTGAGCTCTGCATAAGCTTCTTCGTAACTAAGATTTGTTTCCATCTGTTGTTTTTATTGATTGTATGTGTGCGTTAATTTCATGTTTTTCGAGGATGATTTCTAGGTCATCTCCTTGTTGTAAATCCTTGCCATTGGCCACAATTTTACCGTTTAAGCGCAGTATGGCAAAACCCTTTTTAAGAATATTATCCGGACTCATGATTCTAATTACAGAAGCATGGTGGTTGAGGTATCCTTTGTGCAAGGAAATGTATTTCTGCGTGTGCGATTTGAGGTTGTTCAATAGGTGATTCATATCGCTTTGTTTGTGACCAATGATAATGCTTGGTTTGCTCGAAAGTTGCGTAAACAAAGAGAGTAAGCCGCGGTGCTTTGCAAATAACAGATCCTTGGTTTTATGAATGATCAATTGCGTAAGCTGTTGTTGTTCCTCCTTATGAAAAGCAAGGAGTGTTCTAGATTTACCCAAAATTTCGTTGTTCATTTCGTTAATACGCTTATAGGTAACCGACAATAATTGCTGTGTTTTAATGAGCATATTTTGTTGCAAATAGATAAGCGCCTCCTCAAAAGTTCTGTTGTGCGAAACCACAAATTCGGCCGCCTTCGTGGGTGTTTTGGTGGCAGTATGCGCCATTAAATCTACAATGCTTACATCGTTGTGGTGACCCAATCCCGTAATAATAGGTATAGGAAAACGCGCTACGGTCTGAGCCAATCCATAGGCATCAAAGGTGAGTAAATCAGACTTAGAACCACCCCCGCGAATGAGAACCACCGCATCATACTTTATTCCCGAAGAAAAAATATGCAAGAGTTTGGATTTTATTTCAGAATCGGCCCCTTCACCCTGAACAGAAGTTTGATACACATCTAACCTAAAACCATATCCAAAACGATTGCTTTGGAGGGTATGACAAAAGTCGGAAAAACCTTCAGAATTAGGCGAACCCAGCAATGCGATGTGTTGCAAAACCTGAGGCAAATATTGCTTTTTATTGAAGGTAAGATAACCATCACCCACTTTCACCACTTTATCTGGATTTTCTCGCACCAATCGCTCCAAAGTATCTCGCTTTTGTTGCTCAATTTTACCAATGGTAAAAGCAGTATTTATATCCTGCAAAATTAAATTAAATCCATAGGCAGCATTAAACTCAATGCGCACCAAAACCAATACCTGCAAACCATTTCCAAACTGCTGTCCGCTCTCCTTCTCAAACAACCTAATTCGCTCCGAACCGCCCGTCCACGCTACCCCACGCACCTTTGCAATGGGTTGCTTATTTTGTTCATCCTTCTCTAAAAACTCAAAATAATGTCGCTCCGGATTCTCATAAAATTTATGTCCCGATACCTCCGCAACAATCCAATAAGATTGCTCTCCAAAACGCTCTTTAATCGCCTCTTTGATGCGAAGCGTAAGGTCGGATAATTTGATATAAGGTAATTTGTCCAAAGCACCCAAATTTAGCAGTTAAAACATTGAATCCACAAATTTGATAAAAAGCAAAATCAAAAGAGGCACCTGTTAAAGTCAATAAGTTGCTGTACAGATGATTTTGGCAGCTTATCACAAATAAGCCCAAAACTTGCATAAAACGTTAGCAAGCCGCGCCTAGGAATGCCTCAAAACATGACTTTTAGCAGCTTATGATAATTTTCGCCTTCTTGGTGCAAAAAGAAAATAAAATGTTTCTACCTTCGGTTAGGAATTATTTTTTAAGCATCCAAATTCAATTGAGATGACTACGCAATTAACGTTGACCCAAGAAGTGCCAGATGTGGTGGCACTCAAATGGCAGGAAATAGCAGATTTATTAGCAGAGAGCTTAATCGTACCAGCTGCATTAATCATGCGAACGGAATTAGACACATTAGAAGTTTTCATTTCCAGCAAATCAGACAACAACCCTTATAAAGCAGGTTCAAAAGAAAAATGGAAAGGTTTCTATTGTGAGTCAGTTATTATGTCTCAAAAACAACTCATTGTTCCAGATGCTAGAAAAGATGCGCTTTGGGACCATAATCCTGACTTAGAACTAAACTTAGTTTCTTACTTTGGCGTTCCTGTTAACTATCCCAATGGAACACCCTTTGGAACTATATGTGTGTTAGATAGCAAAGAGCATTTCTATTCTCCTTTGGAAGAAAAGCTCATGCAACATCTAAAGAAAATCATTGAACTAGATTTAGCATTTTTATATTCCTATGATATTACAACCAACGAACAACATGACCCAATAGCATATAGCGAAAATAGGTTTAGAGCTTTATACGTAAACATGAATGAAGGAGCAGCCCTACACACCTTAATTTTTGATGATAAAAGCCTCCCAATCGACTATAAAATCATAGATATTAATCCAGCCTATGAAAATACTTTGGGTATCACGAGAGAAAGTGCAATAAATAAATTAAGCACCGAATTATATAAAACCAATGAACCACCCTATTTAGAAATCTATTCAAAAGTTGCCTTAACAGGCAATCCTTACGCTTTTGAATCCTATTTTGAAAAAATGGGGAAGTATTTTTCAATTTCAGTATACAGTCCGCAAACGAATAGTTTTGCTACTATTTTTAGAGACATAACAGACGAAAAATTAGCAGAAACTGCTCTAAGAAATAATGAATATGAATTAAAAAAGGTTCAGGAAATTACACAAACTGGTAGCTTTTACATCGACCTACAAAGCAAAGCAGTTAAATGGTCAGAGGAGTTATACAAAATATTTGGCATTGATCCATCGGAGCCAGTCCCATTGCTAACCGAAAGTGGAAAACTATTTGCCCCAGAAAGTTGGAGTAAAGTATCCAAAGCCATCACACACACTGCACGAACTGGTGAAACTTTTGAATTAGAAGCCATCACCATCAAAGCATTAAACACCTTAGGTTGGATTTGGGCGAGAGGTGAAGCGGTTAGAGATGATTCAGGTAAAATAACCCATATATGGGGCGCTGTGCAAGATATCACAGACAGGAAAAACACAGAGTTAATCTTGCAAAATAATGAGCAAAAACTACTTGAAATAAATGCCGCAAAAGACAAACTTTTTTCTATCATAGCACACGATTTAAAAGGACCAATAGCTAACATCAAGCAGATTTCTAATTTTGTGAATGACCCCGAAATGGAATTATCTGAGGAGGATAAAATGAACTACCTCTTGATGCTAGAAAACACCTCCACCAATCTGTTAACCCTTCTAGAAACTTTGCTTGAATGGTCGCTATCACAAATTGGCGGAATAAGATACAATCCATCTACCTTTAATCTATTAGAACTAAGCAAACAGGTTATAGATCAATTGCGCGCACAGGCACACCTAAAAAACATATC
>JBILVK010000110.1:0-8989 GCA_044370475.1 Bacteroidia bacterium | reverse complement strand
TTAACGAAGCACAATTAAAAAAAGCAATCGAAACCATTGGGAAGAATTTAGATAGAATGGTGAGCAAAGGCAGCATAAGTGAAGAAGTGAAAACTGCCACTTTGGGCAATATCACTACTTTTACCAGTTTAAAAGAAGCCAGTGCCAATGCAGATTTAATAGTTGAAGCAGCCAGCGAAAACATCAATATTAAATTAGATATTTTTAAACAAATAGACGAGTATGCTCCTGCACATTGCATTTTAGCATCAAATACCTCTTCTATTTCTATCACCAAAATTGCCAGCGTTACCAAACGTCCAGAGCAAGTTATTGGCATGCATTTTATGAATCCAGTTCCAGTAATGAAATTGGTTGAAGTAATTAATGGATACAAAACGACTAAAGAAGTAACTACCGCCGTTGTAGAATTGTCTAAAGCTATAGGTAAAATTCCAGCAGAGGCAAATGACTATGCAGGTTTTATTGCCAACCGTATTTTAATGCCAATGATTAATGAAGCCATTATTTGCTTGCAAAGCGGTGTGGGTTCAGTAGATTCAATAGATACTGTAATGAAATTAGGCATGGCACATCCAATGGGTCCATTGCAATTAGCAGATTTTATTGGCTTAGACGTATGTTTAGCCATTATGAACGTGTTATACGATGGTCTAGGAGACAGCAAATATGCACCTAGTCCACTTTTAGTAAACATGGTTACTGCTGGCATTTTAGGCGTTAAATCTGGCGAAGGATTTTACGTATACACTCCAGGTTCAAAAGAACTAGTAGTGTCGCCAAGATTTAATTCATAAGCATTCAAATTTCGCTCATTTAAGGGCAAATTATTTTCCTCAAAAATTCCTTTGTTTTTTTATCGGTTTGAACCAATAAATAAGCAAAGGAATTTTTTTTCGGTCTGAACCAAAGCAAGGGATTTAAAAAGTAATGCCCATCATACTATTTTAAACCAAGGAAAACATATTTTTATATTCTTAAATCTACCTGCTACAAAATTCTCTCATCCACCATTAGTGTCCCAAGGGCTAGCTTCTACTTCAACAATACGCTTACACCTATAGACAAATCAACCAATGGGTATGCATTAGAGAATGGAAAGCTAAAATTAGAATTATAATACACATTGGTATTATCCTGCGTGCTGCCATTAACTTTACTTGAGCTAACAGAAATAAAGGCCCTGGCAATGGTTATTTGAGTATTTAAGACAACTCTTGGGGCTACCCAATAATAGAGTCCAACATTTAAATTAGCATTTAGGGTTGCCGACCAGTTTTTGTATTTATTCCAAACCTCATTATATCCATCTGCAGAATCTGATTGAAAGCTTGAATTACCTCTACCCAAAAAAAAGTTGGTATTTTGACTAAGGTCGCAACCAAACTTCTTGCCTATAGGAAAAACATATCTATACGATTTACCAGCTCCAAAATTAAAGGTTTGACTATGGCTATTGCTTTTTTCGTACACTTGGTTAAAGCTATCAATTCTGTTACTACGGTAAGAATTGTAATAAAAGGCGAGGCTAAAATTATAACCCGTTGCAAAGGAGTTGGTTTTAAACTTTTGATAAGTAAAGGTATTCGTTAAATACAACCTAGATTGATAATTTTCATCAGAAAAAGTGCCAAAACTATTCGTACTAAATCTATCGCCTGTGTATGTATTTTCGTAGTTTCCATTAAAATTAAAACCAATTAATCTTTGTTGAGCGGCGTATTGCGCTACCGCGGGTTTAAGGGCAAATAACAGCCATAAAATTAGGCCTACATTTCTCAGTAAATTTTGCATTGGTTCGAACCGAATTAATGGATTAAATAACTAAATTTAATGTGGATATTAGACAGATCGAAAGTGCCTGGAAAGACCCCTTCTACAAGGGTTCTACGACTTGCTTGGTTAGAAAAAGAGACTGGTAAATTGGGATTATTTTTAATATTAATATGACTTAATGAAAGCCAATCTATGTTTGCCTGTACCCAAATCTTATTAAAAAAAACATAATAAATACCAGGAGAAAATTGGGCATTCCAAATAGATAGTTTTTGCATATAATCATCGCCCGTAATTACTTTTTTAGTGGAGGAAGATTGGCCATAGCGACCATTTACTTCAGTATTTAACAACAAACCCCATTGGTCATTCACGGCATACACATAGGTATGGGAAGCACCCAAACCAAAGGTATAATTTTTTGCCTCACCCACTATTTCATTTGAACCAACGGAACCCAAAATAAAAAGGCAAAAAGCATGTTTATTGTTTACAAATTTACCTATACCCAATTTGGTGAGCGGCAAGGTAGAACTAATGTCAGAAGTAGTTCCTTTAGCATCCATGGTTATATTGCTATTGGTTTGCAAAGAGATGCTAGCTTGTATAAAGTAGCTCCCCTTTTTTATTTGCGCATGTGCAAAAATGGGCAAGCAAATAAGCACAAAAAGTAGATGTTTCATTTAGACAATTTTTACCATTGAATCATGAAAGCTATGAATAAAAATTGTTTATTTGCAACTAAGCATGATAATTAAGGATTTATTTACAGCTAAAAAAATATTACAAGAAGGCAACTTACTTGCTATTCCTACAGAAACAGTGTATGGCTTGGCAGCAAATGCCTTTAATGGAAATGCCATTGCAAAGATTTACGAAACCAAAAATAGGCCTCAATTTAACCCACTCATTTTGCATAGCAACTCTTTGGAACGCTTTCAAAACTGGGGTATCCAATTGCCACCCTTGGCCTTAAAATTGGCACAAGCATATTCTCCAGGCCCCATCACTTTTGTGGTACCTAAATCTAACTTGATTCCAGATATTGTAACGGCCGGACATTCAACTGTTGCCATTAGGATTCCACAACATCCATTAACTTTGGAATTGCTGAGCATGCTCGATTTTCCTTTAGCCGCACCCAGCGCAAATTTATCTGGAACCGTGAGTCCAACCGCAGCCCAACACGTGGAGCAACAGCTAGGGCACCTCATAGGAGGCGTTTTAGAAGGTGGTCCTTGCCAAATTGGCCTCGAGAGTACCATTGTATCATTTGTTGGAGAGAACCCGCAACTGCTGCGCTTAGGAGGCCTTTCTGTAGAAGCCATAGAATCTATTCTCGGTCTGAACCTAAGCATTGACCATGTAATCAACAATGAAAATCCAGAAGCACCCGGCATGCTTACCAAACACTATGCCCCCGCCACCAAATTACGCATAGGCAAACCCGAAAATTTCTTAAACGAATATACTTTTAATGAAATGGCCTACCTGGCTTTTAGTAAGGCACATGTAGAGATTCCGATGCAACAACAACTGATTTTATCTCCAAGTGCAAACTTAGCAGAAGCAGCACAAAACCTATTTTCTGCTATAAGAGAAGCCGATCAACTCCACACCAAAATAATAGTGGCAGAACCCTTCCCCAACCAACAACTCGGCAGAGCCATCAACGACCGCCTTGCACGCGCTTCTAAGAATTAATTATATCATACGTTTTTTCATTCCAAAAGTTAATTAAATCTTGTTTGCTGGCAGTGTTATGCCCTGCTTAATAAGTAAAATTAGAATGAAATAATTTGAAAGTATAAATGAACTTTTGAGAAATCATAAATCCAGTTTATTGGATTTAATAGCACTTGCAAACTTGCATTTAGATTAGTGGCTTCCTTTCTTTGAAGTGTTACTTTACAAAAAACTAACACCTATGAAACCCTACCCCTTCAAGACACAACCAATAGGACTTTTCCTATCATTGGCAATGGTCTTGTTATGTAATGAGATAATCCTTGGCCAAACTAACCCTTTGGCTGGGGATATTCTCTTTACACATGCAGATGCGGATCACGACATTTTTGAATTCATCACCCTAAAGCGATTAAACTTAAATAGTTTATATTTTGCCGACCATGGCATATGTGCAAATGGAACATTTAGAAAAACTGAAGATACATTTGGCTTATCTCAATTTGCTACCTTAGCCGATATCCCCGCAGGTACCTTAGTGCGCATAGCAGGCAAAACATCTACTACTTATATAGACGACCTAAATGATTCAGACGGAATCATTACCTTAAAAATTCATACCTTATCATTATCGGGCACTGGCGATCAAATTATTGCTTATACAGGTATACCAAATGGCAACAGTTCTTGCACAGCAGCTGGCACCAATACCTATATTGCAGGAATCAACTGGGCTGTAGCCAGTGGCTGGAACACAGGCAGCACTAGCTCTAACAACTCAAAGGCCCCAGGCACAAGCTCAGATTATGCCTCTAATAACGGACAAGAAAGCATCTGGTTTAATGGTGCGTATATTGGTAATACAACACAAATGAAATCAAATACTGGAAGTGGCATCAGAAACAACAGCAATTGGAGTGGCACAAACACCGGAACAGGATTGTATACCCCACTCAAAAATGTGCAATTTCATGCATCCAATTACCTATCTGGACAAATACAATTAAACAGCATCACCTCAAATACTGTCAACCTCAACTTAGGTAACATTGTATTTGATTCAAGCAATATAGATACTCGCTATATGGTTATTGTGGCAGAAAATAACAGTCCAAGCAATCCATTAGATAGGTATACCTGCTATACACCTAATAGCAATTATCTTTTTGCAAACAATGTGGTAAGCTCAATTACAACGCCACCTTGCAGCGGTGCAAGTTACGGACAAGGAAAAGTAATTTACTTAAATTACAACCTACCTGGTGATTTAAACATTAGTGGCTTAAATTCCAATACCTGCTATTATGTAAATGTAATTGCCATCAATGGAAATGGTTATTCTGCTAAACTTGGCAGCAGCAATGCTAGCTTTAAATTCATACTTAGCTCACCAGTGTTAACAGCCTATTAAACTACCCATGCATGAAAATTTATAACAGACTCATAAGAGTTCAATGCTTGCTTAACAATTGAATAATCAACTATTAAAACAATTCTACCCATAACCCAACAACAAAAATTTATTTCCTCAATGCTTATCTACTACAAGCAATTTGGATTCATTTATAAAACCAAAAAACACCCCAAACCAATCAACAAACAACTAAACCCACTTTGCTTACTACCCCAAGCAATTGGGATTCAACCATTAAAATTAATTCTACCCCAATATGAAATCAAACCTCAAAATCCTACTGCTATTTTGCCTGCTTTTGGCGGGCAAAATGGGCTTCGCTCAAAACCAAAAGGTATGGTCGGGCACCAGCAAATTATTTGGCATCAACCCCACTGGCAATCCAGGCTCTAGCGTAACTTGGACAATTGGAAACGGCACCTCAAGCAGCAGTTCCAAAGCAGATAGTGTGGTGGCAACAAGAGCCGTATTTGCACGCTATTCATGGATAAATGGAGGCATCAGCCTTACCACAGATACTGTTAAAGTAAACGAAATTGTAAGCGGATGTACCAGTTCAACTATTACCAAATTAATAGAAGTGTATCCAAATCCCACACTCACAGTACCAGCAAGCAATCAAACCATTTGCGCCGGTTTAGCACCCATAGATTTCGGTCTGAACCTAAGCAATTATGCTGCAATCAGCGGAATAGGAACCTTTGCCATTTCCTACGAACTGCGCATAGGTTCGGCCAGTGGAACTGTATTTACCAGCGGCAATATTAGCGGCATAAACTCAGGTACCGCAAATGTTGTAACCGCATCTTGGCCCAGCATGAGTGCAGGAACAAGCTATTATTTTGTTATCACCAATTTTGGTTCAGAACAAAGTGCAAGCGGCAACAATCCCGCGCCAGGCAATGTCTCCGCGGCAACCCTAGCTTCATTCCCAAGCACTTATTTTATTCAGGTAAATTCAAGCATCAATGCACCGAGCATACAAGCTTATTAGGTGGTGTATTCCTATTAAACCTATGCCATAGATTAAGCCACAGATTTATCTTTTTATTTAATCAAGGTACATGAAAAAGAAATTTAAAAAAAATTGCCACAGATTAAGCCACAGATTTGTTTTTTAAATGCTTTGCTAAAGGTATTTGCTGAACCATTCTATAGAAATAAATGCTACAGATTTTGCCAAAGATATTATGAAAGCGCGAATGATAAATTTTGAAAATATTTTAAAATAACTTTAAGGAATACCTACTTAAAATAAATTTCCCCCTAAATCTAAATGAACGTTTTAACCTATGAAGCAATTTTCCTCTACCCCAAACTTTGCAACATTACGTATCAATTTATCCCAACTCTATTAACCTTTATAACCTATGAAACATTTTGCTTCTACCCCAAACAATGCAATATTTTCAACTTACAAAAAACAGTTTTACCCCAAACCAATTAGCCTTTTTAACCTATGAAACATTTTGCTTCTACCCAAAACAATGCAACATTTTCAACTTACAAAAAACAGTTCTACCCCAAACCAATTAGCCTTTTTAACCTATGAAACATTTTGCTTCTACCCCAAACAATGCAACATTTTCAACTTACAAAAAACAGTTCTACCCCAAACCAATTAGCCTTTTTAACCTATGAAACATTTTGCTTCTACCCCAAACAATGCAACACTAAAAAACAATCTTACCCCAAACCAATTACAATTTAAACCTATGAAAAAAATTCTAAACATCTTAATAATGGCAATTATTCTGCCATTATTAAACCCCAGTTTTGGACAAAGTACCATTACGCCAGATTCTGTTTGCGCCGGCTCAAGCAACAAAATCTACGATGTTAATCCAAGCGCTGGATCAAACTATTCATGGTCGCTACGAGGCGGAAGCACTTATGGAACCATAAACACCATTTCTGGAAGAACAGATAGCATTCACATCAATTTTAATGCTATAGCTGGCACAGATACCCTACAATTGGTAGAAGTTGGCGTCACGGGTTGTTATAGCGATACGGTAAAGCTAGCAATCGTTATTCTACCAAATATCAGTGTGGCTATATCGGGAACCGATTCAATTTGTATCAACAGTGCCTCTAGTGGTAGTCTTCAATTAGTCTTTACAGGCACTCCACCTTTTAACTGCACTTATACCGATGGAACAACGCCTACCACCCTCACAAATATTGCCACCACTACTTATGCCATCAATAGCGCAGTATACACCACGGCAGGCGTATTTCCTTACACCATCACCAGCGCCAGCGGCTTGGGGTCTTGTCCGGCTAACATAAGTGGCAGCGCCAGCGTAACGGTATTCCCTAAACCTAGTCCGGGAGCAATTACCCATTACTAGTGTATTATCTAAAAGCAATAGGCTTACTCTGCCTAATTATTTTTGCAGCTCGGCTTGGTTCGGCCCAAATTATTGACACTGCCCTTTTAGGTGAAAGGGAAGTTATTTATGAAGTAATGAACAGCAACAACCTTCAATACAAATGGGAAGTTGAAGACGGCATTATTGTATCGGGACAAGGCACTGCAAAAATTAAGGTAGATTGGCCCTATAGCGCAGGCTTAAAAAAAATATCTGTGTATGCCAGACCCTTGGGAAATTGCCTGCCAGATACCAGCATTGCTTATATTTGGGTAATGGAATTGGAGGCAGTATTTATTCCAAATTCCTTTACTCCAAATGGCGATGGTCTCAACGATGAGTTTAGGCCTATGTTAAATTTAAATGGCATCAAGAACTATAGGTTAACGGTGGTAAATAGGTGGGGGCAAATTGTGTTCGATACCCAAGACCCACTAAGGGCATGGGATGGCAACAACGATAATGGCCAAAGTTTAGATGGCGTTTTTACATGTTTGCTCGAGTTGCAAAAAGAAAACGGTTACAGATATAGCTCCACTCAACTTGTGAGCATTGTGCGCTAATTGCCTTTAAAAAGAATATTAAAACAAAAAAGTTAAAGGCAAATCTATACATTTTTTTACTTTGAGCGAAAGACGAGGCTTGAACCCGCGACCTCATTCTTGGCAAGGTTGAGCTCTAATAACTGAGCTACTTTCGCATTTACCTAAGGCAGCAATTGCCTTGTTAGATTCCCTTTTGGGGAATGTAAATATAAGGTTGAACTAACTTAAAATAGTCAATTAAAGTCTGTACCAGAGATCAATATTGAAGTTTACAAATGCATCATATCGGCCGAAACCTTGACCACGAATGTATTTAAAAACCCATTCTTCCTTGGGGTATTTTCTAATTCCAGTAGATAAATAACTAGCAAGCGTATATGATTTTCCTAACCTAAACTCTGTACCCATAAGGAACTCAAAATACATCCCTGCGTATTTTTCTTTGTAAGGCAAATAAATCGATGAACCAATAAAATTTTCAGTAAAGTAAAACACGCCTTCACCATTATTGTGGGTATAACCTAAATTTCCTCCCACAAGAAAGGAAATATTTTTTCGTTTCGAACCAAAATAAGAACGTTGAAAACCTGCTTTTACATTAAATGTATTTAGAATATAATCGTGCAGGTAATCATTTTGTCCACTATTTTGAGTTGTATGGCTATATAGAAAGGACCCGAAAAATTGAACTTTTTCTTTAACTCTATACCTATAATTCAAGTTTGGAATATAGCAATCGTGCAAAAACATGGATTCAACAATTGGCATCAATTGAATGCCAATAGCGTGCTTCCCCTTTTCCTTTTGAATTTTAGATTCTTGTGCAAAAAGGTTTAAAATTTGCAACAAAAGTATAAATGAAATGAGTAAAGCTTTCATCAAGGACTTTTAAAGGAGGAAATTGAAATTAATAAATTCCTACTATAGCAATTGCTAACAACTGCCTTTGGATAATAACTAGGATCACCACAAATATCTCCTGGATTAAAAACTGCCTTGATCTCATATTCAACAGTGATGGTATCTGATTCTCCACCATTTTTCTTCACTAGATAATTAACCTTTTTTTGGTTTAGCGGCAATGGCAAATAATTATAAGATCCCTTTTTTGGCCCAATAGATAAATCTGGTTTTAATAAATAGACACTTAAAGTATCATTATTATATAAAGAAGGAACAGAACTAAAATTAAC
>JBILVK010000222.1:0-3073 GCA_044370475.1 Bacteroidia bacterium | reverse complement strand
GGTCCGCCACAACCTGATGATCCATTAGCGCAACTAATGAAAAGTGCAGAAACTATAATTAGGGCTAAATGTAAAATGCGGTTCATTTGCTTTAAAACAAAAAGCCAATATAGGCAATTTATTTCTTACTCCACAACTTTTGAGTTTGATCCGTTTGATCCCAATTTCAGATAAAATAATTTAAACTTTAACCAAAAAAAAAGCCGCTAAAAGCGGCTTTTTTGTACTCGGGGCGGGACTTGAACCCGCACGTCTTTAAAGGACACAGGATTTTAAGTCCTGCGTGTCTACCAATTCCACCACCCGAGCGTTACAAAAAGAACATTAAAATAAAAAAGTTACAGGCAAACCTATAACTTTTTTTACTTTGAGCGAAAGACGAGGCTCGAACCCGCGACCTCAACCTTGGCAAGGTTGCGCTCTACCAACTGAGCTACTTTCGCATGAAACAAACTAGGTAAAACCTAGAAACGTTTTCCCTTTTGGGGAGTGCAAATATAAGCAAGACCCTTTTATTTGCAAGTACCTTGCACATTTTTTTTTGAAATAATCCTTTAACTACTGATTTTCAAACGAAAATTCATGAAAAAGTCTTTGGTCTTTAGTCATTAGTCTTTGGCTAGGAGCTCTAACTTCGAATAAGCTTCGGCTAAAAAAGCTAGAAGCTAGTTGCTAGCTGCCAGCTCACCAAAGACCAAAGACAAACGACCAAAGACCCATTCCCCTACTTCTCCAAAACATACATAAACGGCCTAAACCCAATAAAGGCCCCTCCCTTTTGCATGTTTGCAAACTCAGGCTCATTGGTTTTCACCCTCAGGTAATAGCCCGGACTCATATAACTGCCTCCCTTGGTAATTTTTGGATCGCTTGTAAACTCATACACATTCCCTGCCATATGGTATAAACCAAAATCGTTAGGAAGGTTATCCCCTTTGCACTTTGCAGAATATACATTGCCATCACTGCCAAAGTCTGAACCAAAAGTATTCTCCTCAGTTAACACCAATTTTCCATCAGAATTGCGTTTTATATTATATTCCCCAACCATCATTGAATTGGCATAATAACAACCATTTTTATCCCTAAGGGTTAATCCACGCCATGGAAATACTTTTTTCTCTGGATCCTCTGGCAAAATGCCAAACGCCGCCTTCATCCATTCTGCCTCCGTAGGCAATTTAAATATAACCTTTTTATACTTTCTTCCCTCACTCGTGTTGTACTTTTCTGTGAGCCATGCACAATATGCCTCAGCACTTTCATGCGTAACATTTACCACAGGGTATGTCTTGTATTTAGTATGCCAAGAATAAACGGCCATCATGGGCTCATTAAAGGAAGTATAGTTTGGGAAATAAGCCTTCATATTCCAGCCCGTAGAGTCATAAGTATATGCCAAATTTTTACCATCTCCATCCTTTAAAAATTCGGCATAGCTTTCATTGGTGCACTCGCATTCACTCGCCAAATAATTGGTGCCTTCAATAGGTTTGAAAGATTGCTCAATAGAAGCAATAAATTTCTTATTGTCCTGCGCAAAACTAGTAAAAGTTAATGCCAACAATAATGCAATCGATAATATTTTTAAGTGTTTCATAATTGCAATAACGCATTGAATTTCAATATATTTTTAAGAACATTTTAACACCTTTAATCCCTCTTTAAATTCCCCTTTTAATTTCTTCCAATTGCCCCTAAATTTGTTAAAACAAGGACTCATTTCTCTAACTTCTCCGCAAAGAATCGCATGAACCAAGATATTCTAACATACAACAATCAACAAAACGAAGCAGACCAAGCCATCTGCAATCAGCTTGCAGAAACCATTTCAAATGAGCTCAAAAATGCCGAAAACAAAATATGGCACGCCCATCCTGTATGGTTTCTAGATGGCAATCCAATTGTGGGTTATAGCAAACAAAAAGCTGGCTTAAAACTCATGTTTTGGAGCGGTGCAGATTTTGAAGAACAAGAACTAAACATCCTTGGAGCCAAGTTTAAAGACGCATCAATCAACTACACTTCCTTAACTCAAATAAATTTAAAAGACCTCAAACGTTGGCTCAAAAAGTCAAAAGAAATACAGTGGGATTATAAAAATATAGTAAAGAGAAAAGGCAAATTAGAACGTCTAAAATAAGCTCATTTTAAACATAAAAATTTGAAATCCATTTCGGTCTGAACCAAAGCAAGAATTAAAAAAATTACATATAACATTGTATAAAAAGGACACATTTAAAAACCCAAAATAAGCTCATCTAGAGACTTTAAATTTGCAAGTAATTTCGGTTCGAACCAAAGCAAGAATTAAAAAAATTACATATAACATTGTATAAAAAGGGCACATTTAAAAACCAAAAATAAGCACATCTAGAGACTTTAAATTTGCAAACAATTTCGGTCTGAACCAAAGCATGGTTAACAACATAAATGTAAAAAAAGCATCTGCAGTTTTAAAAACTAATTAACCATAAAAATGATCATCACTCCAGAGCACAATGAGCGAATGGCAACTATGACCTTTGCATCTGTATACCCGCACTATGTTACCAAGGTAGAAAGGAAAGGCAGAACTGTTGAAGAATTGCACCAGGTAATTGAATGGCTTACCGGCTATAATGAAAAGGATATACAAAGTCAAATAGAAGAAAAAAACACCTTTGCCACCTTCTTTGCAAACGCTAAATTACACCCCAATGCCACACTCATAACCGGACTCATTTGCGGATACCGAATAGAAGAAATTGAAAACCCAATCACCAGGCAAGTAAGATACCTAGATAAATTAGTCGACGAATTGGCTAAGGGACGCAAAATGGAAAAGATCCTACGCGAACCCAAATAAATCAAGGAACCTAAAAAGTTCCGCTGACAAAAAACCAATGACAAAAATTGATTGACTGATGGTTATTAAAAACATCACGCAGATTCTATAGATTGAAGGAGATTTCGCAGATAATGAGTTTAGTGCTCCTATAAAAAAGTTAAATCTGTGAATCTGTGGCTATAGGTCGTTGGTGAAAGGCGGCTGGCTGTTTTAGCCACAGATTCACAGATTAAGATTTAAAAA
>JBILVK010000216.1:0-3318 GCA_044370475.1 Bacteroidia bacterium | reverse complement strand
ATTGTTTATCTTAACCTATATTTATGTTGAGAAGGTGAAGACACCTACAGCATATAGGGTTGCCAACATGTTTAAGAAATTGCAGTTACTTTCTTCTGCTGCATTTAGTATTGGGCATGGAGGAAATGACGCGCAAAAAGTAATGGGAATTATTGCGGCCGCCATGGTTGCTAATGGCAATATTACTGATCTAAAACAAATGCCAGATTGGGTACCTTTGGCTTGCTATGCAGCTATAGGTTTGGGTACCTTGAGTGGAGGTTGGAAAATTGTAAAAACCATGGGTTCTAAGATTACCAAAGTAACGCCATTAGAAGGCGTAACTGCAGAATCTTCTGGCGCCTTAACCCTATTTATGACAGAACAAATGGGAATTCCGGTAAGTACCACACATACCATTACGGGCTCTATTATTGGAGTTGGAGCTACCAAAAGGCTTTCTGCAGTAAGATGGGGAGTAACTGTTAACTTGCTTTGGGCTTGGATATTTACCATTCCGGTGAGCGCAGTATTGGCAGGAATTACCTATTTTATTGTACGTTTGTTCTAATGAAGAAGCTTTATATTTTTCTTTTCGGTTTGATCCTACTGAGCGCTTGTAATAGCGACCCAAGGAACAATTTGCCACAAACAGGAATGTTTGGTGAAACATTTACTCCTGATTCTTCGGTTAAGGATGTTATGAACTTTTCTTTGACAGATTCGAGTGTATTTGCCATTCATAGCATTAGTGGAACCATAGAGAAATATTGCAAAGGGGAAGGCTGTTGGTTAACCCTAAAGCAAGGTGATTCTTATATAAAAGTAGTAACCAAAGACAACTCGTTTGTTTTGCCAAAGAATATAGTTGGTAAAAAAGCAATTGCCACTGGAAACTTTGTTGAAACAGGTTCGGATAAAGGTCCGGCTTTGCAATTTGAAGCCACAGGGATCTTAATTAGCGAGTAATATTTAGACTTAATTGGTTTGAATACATAAAAAAGGCCACTTACAAAGATTGTAAGTGGCCTTTTTACTTTTTGATTCTTTTAAACCTCTTCTAATTTAGCAGCTGATTTTTGAGAATACTCTAAAATTAAATCTATGCTTGTTTGAGAAGGTTCTTCTTCTAATTGATTCATTACCGCCATTCCAGCTTTTAAATTGTTGAAAGACACTTGTAATGCAGGGCTAACTAATAAGGCAGATTCTAGTTCTTTTGTTTCTGACTCATTTAATTCCTTGTACAAATAGAGGATTAAATCGTTTTCTGTGTAATCTTTTGCCATAAGCGTTATTTTGTTTTGTTACATGAAAAACGCCGCTTATGGCAAATTTATTTTTGAGCAGGGTATTTTAATACTCGAAACTCAAGTTAGTAGGCTGATTTTGAGGAGCATTTTCTTTAGGGTAAGGTATGGTTGCTGCAACAGAATTATCCACTACCTCAAAAGAAAGGTCATCGAACCACAATTGTCCCTCGCCACTCAGTAGTGCGCCATAGGCAATATTGGTAGCCTTTTTAGGCACATCAACAATGATTTCGCATTTAACCCAATCGGTGGTACCTTTTATTTTGCGGTTCGACATATTATCAAATACATAAGGGTCGCTTGCTTTTTGACCGTCAATTCTTAACCAGAATCCGCCCCATCCGCTTACTTCAGAGGTTTTGATATAACCAGACATTCTGAGTCTTTTGCCAGCAAAATTTCCCGGCACTAAGTTTTGAACCAATGTTCCAAATCCGCGAACGCGGGTTCCCTCCGACCTAATTGTTGCAGCGTTTGTTCCATCAATACCAGCACCTTTATCGATGCCAATTTCGTAGCGATCTGGATTGCTTCCGGCTTTGTACCAGCCTTTAGGAACCTCGAATGAATACAGGGCTACCAGAACCACTAGTAGCGCTGCTGCTTGTGCTTTTGCTTTCATAACAATAAAAAATTAAGGGTTTATAATTAGGAGTTGAGAGAGATTACGAACTTAACCAAGGTTAAATTTGCACACCTTTTTCAACCATCATTTTGCGTAAGTTGTTGAGGGCATAGCGCATGCGCCCTAGAGCTGTGTTGATGCTCACACCTGTTTTATCGGCAATATCCTTAAAGCTCATATCGCCCCAGTGGCGCATGATAAGCACTTCTCTTTGTTCTTCGGGAAGAAGTTTAATTAAGTTTTTAAGCTGGTGTTCTGATTGGGTTTTCATTATTTTGTCTTCCTTGCTTTCTTCTGCAATGACTAAATAATCGAAAATGCCATTTCCTTCACTATCGGTAATGGTAACATCCCTTTTCATCTTGCGGATATAATCGATGGTTAGGTTTCTACCTACCCTAACGGCCCAACCGCCAAACTTACCTTCTTCGTTATAATTTCCGGTACGAAGGGTTTTGATGATTTTGATGAAAGTCTCTTGGAAGATATCTTCTGCGAGGGGACGATCGCGAACGATCAAATAAATAGCAGAAAAGATACTACGCTTGTGGCGTTTGATCAGTTCTTCAAGAGCAGTTTGTGTGCCGGATTGATATAGCTTTACCAAATCGTGGTCACTAATTTTCTGCATGTTCATGGTCGTAATAATTAAAGGGTTAAACCAGAGAGAATAATTAGTGTAGATTTTTTTACCTATAAGCTATATATTATTTGTTTTTTGTTATTGTTAAAACGAATATAGTAAACGAAATGAAATAAACAAGCGTTAGCAGAAAAAAAAATTATTTTTTTCTTGGGTCCTTCAAATGAAGTTTTAATCCCACATAAAAATGTCCGATTTGAAAATCTGGCTTCACCTCAATAGCCACAGTGGCTTTCACGGGTCCGGCACCATTAGAATATTTCTCATATCCAAAATTATTTTTGGCATAAAAAAAATCGTACCCAAGGGTTAATGACACATTTTCTTTGAAATAAATGTTTGCACCAAGTCCAGCAGACAGCACCAAAGCATTTACTTTAAGTGGATTAAACTTAACTAAACCAATAGAATCTGAGTAAATATTATATCCATAGGTGCTCATCCAACCTAGTCCTACCGCGCCTTTGGCAAACAAATCAAAATTGTTTCCATAGTAATTTACCTTGCCCCCTCCCATTAACATGGTTTGATTCCAAGGCTTAAAAGCTTGCGCACCTCTAATACCTAATTCAAATTTATTTCGGGAATCAATAAAATGATATACTTTATCTAAAGCAGCATCATCAATGGGGTTGTTGTTGTGTGTAATTTGAATGTAGGGACTAATCACTTTAGCATTCCTGCTATCTTCAATTATTAAGGAAATGGCAGTACCTTTATTAGCCATGCCTGCGGAGGTTCTATTAAAGTCTTTGCTA
>JBILVK010000215.1:0-3324 GCA_044370475.1 Bacteroidia bacterium | reverse complement strand
TTGCGAAGCTTTTTGTGATCCCGCTGGGACTCGAACCCAGGACCCCTACATTAAAAGTGTAATGCTCTACCAGCTGAGCTACGGAATCGGCTACATATCTTATCTGTAACGCGGTGCAAAAGTAGCATTTTGAATTAATCTTACAAGCCTTTTTGCAAATATTCTTAATAATTATTTTACTCTGCTGAAAACCAATGCCTATAATTTATTGCATATCTTTATACTTTAAAGGCTCAGCAAAGGTTTCTGCCAATTCATCTAAAGTAAATCCTTCGTCCATGCTAAAATTTCCAATGCGCGTGCGTTGCAAACTTTCCAAATAGGCCCCATTGCCCAACAATTTCCCAAAGTCACGCGCTAAGGCCCTTATATAAGTCCCCTTGCTACATACAATCTCAAAACCCACGTAGGGCATGTTTATATGCGTTATTTTAAACGATTCTACAAAAACCTTACGAGACGCCAACTCAACCTTTTCCCCTGCCCTAGCAAGCTCATACGCCCTTTTGCCATCTTTCTGTATGGCAGAAAATATAGGTGGTACCTGATCCAACCATCCTGTAAGTTGCGCTGCCGCCGCATAAATTGCCGCCTCATCTATCCCCTCCAAAGAAAAGTGCTCCGAAATCTCACTCTCCTTATCATCGCTGGGTCTGCTTGCTCCCAAACACATTTCGCCCGTATAAGTCTTGGGCATCCCCATATACTTCTCAATATTCTTGGTCTCTTTGCCTATGCAAATAATCAATAAACCTGTAGCTAAGGGATCTAAGGTACCTGCATGCCCAACCTTTACCCGCCTGCGAATGCCATCAACAGGCAAAGGCATCCTGCTCATCTTACGCATCACCAAACGCTGTATCTTTTTGGTGACATCAAAACTTGTCCAAGTAAGTGGCTTATAAACGCGCAAAACTGCGCCAGTTTCCAAATCTAAAAGGTCTTTCACAACTAAACCATTTCCAGGTTATAGCCCATAAAATAAAGTGCTAAAATAACAACGCCCACCACTATTCTATACCAACCAAATACCTTAAATCCATACTTGGTTAAGAAAGCAATAAAACCTTTAATGGCTACCATGGCAACTACAAAAGCTACCACATTTCCCAATAACAAAATACTTAAATCTGAGGCCTCAAAGCCAACAGCCATTTGATATTTTAACATCTTATAACCAGTTGCTGCAAACATAGTTGGCACCGCCAAGAAGAAAGAAAATTCCGCAGCAGCTTTCCTGCTTAACTTTTGGCTCAGACCGCCAATAATGGTTGCCGCAGAGCGCGATACGCCGGGTATCATAGAAATTACCTGAAAAAACCCAATGGTTAAAGCCTTTGGATAGGTAACCTCATCGTTCTCTTTGCCAGTATGATCAAGCAACTTGTCTATAAACAACAATACAATACCACCCAATAACAAAGAGATGGCAACTACCACCACATTCTCTAGCATGGCATCAATATAATCGTTGAGCAAAAAGCCCAAAACGGCCGCTGGCAAAAAGGCTACAAACAATTTAAAATAAAAATCTAGCGACTGAAAAAATCGTTTCCAATACAAAACAATCACAGATAAAATGGCGCCAAATTGAATGGCCACCGTAAACATTTTCACAAAATCATTGGCCGCAATGCCCATCATGGAAGAGGCTATAATCATATGTCCCGTAGAAGATACAGGCAAATACTCGGTTATGCCCTCCACTATGGCAAGCACAATGGCCTGAAAAATATCCATCTAGTCTTTTGGTTTACGCATGATGGCAAAAATCTCTATCACAAAACCAATTAACACCATAATTGGCGCCAAGGTTAATTTGCGAAAATCAAAGATATCTTCGCTGCCAACCATTAAGGCAAAGCCCACAAAAATCACGGCAATACCCACTATCATTAGGGTATAATTCTCTTTCCCAAAAACAAAATCTTTCTCGGCAGCAGGGCCTTTTTTACTCACGATTTTTTCTTTACTCATGGTTGCAATATTCAATTTAACTTTAAAAAAAACAAATACCTATTCCTTAATACAAATCTTCTAAACGTGCATTTAGGTATTTTCGTGTGCTTATAAAACTGCTGCTCACGCTCATTACCATGCCTAAAATAAACAATAATCCGTACAATGCCCATAAGGTGCCGCCATGGTTAAATTGGCCCCATTCGGGTATAAAAACAGGTACGGTCTGATCCAACACCGTTAACAACACAAGGGCTATGCCCCAACCCCATAATCCGTTTTTGACAGATTGCCAGATAAAAGGTTTGGTGATAAACCAAGGTGTAGCACCCACCAATTGCATGCTTTTAATTAAAAACCTTTGGGCGTATAGGTTCAGCCTAACGGTATTATGTATTAACACCACCGCGATAAGCGCAAAAATAGAGGCCAATACAACAAACGTTAACCCTATATTTCTAATGTTTTTTTGCGCCATATCATAAGCATTGCGCTGATACTTTACTTCGTTAATGCCAGGCAATTTGCTGATCTCGGCTTCAATCTTTACAATTTCTTCATTATTGCTAAAATCTTCTTTTAACTTCACCTGAAACGAGCCCATCAAAGGGTTAAACCCTAAAAAACTCACAAAATCTTGTCCCAATTCATTGGCAAACTCTGTGGCGGCTTGGTCTTTAGAAATATAGCTAATTGATTTAACATAGGGCTGTGGCTCAATCTTGCCGCGTATCTCCTGCACCTCTGCCTCGCTCACCTGGGCATGCAAAAACACATTAATCACCCTATTCTCCTTAATATATGTTTCCATATGCCTGCTGGCCAATACCAAAAAGCCAAACAGCCCCAACATCAATAAAACCATGGATATACTGATGATGGAAAAGGCATAACTAAATTTTTTCTTGCGTTTGATGGGTTCACTCACAGCCATTGTATTTAAGTAAGCAAAAATAGAAAGGAATTTTGGGCACGCAAGAATAAATAAGTCACATCTTTGGAAAAGCATTGCCGCGCGTCTATTTTTGCAGACTTTTTAAAAGCGGCAAGAATATAGAAATTTACCTATTTTCGGCCTCATTTCGCAAGAGTATAAACAGCATGAGCAAAGAATATAACCACAAAGAAATTGAAGCCAGGTGGCAACAATATTGGGCAGAAAACCAAATCTACAAAGTAACAGAGGATACTTCTAAACCCAAATATTATGTCTTAGATATGTTCCCTTACCCTAGTGGCGCAGGCCTTCATGTGGGTCACCCACTTGGTTATATTGCCAGTGATATCTTTAGCAGGTACAAACGCCTTAAGGGCTACAATGTCTTGCATCCCATGGGCTACGATGCTTTTGGTTTGCCTGCAGAA
>JBILVK010000085.1:0-12180 GCA_044370475.1 Bacteroidia bacterium | reverse complement strand
CTCTGGCTCATAATACCCGATAGGTTTTGGTAGCTGCATTTGAGTTTAAATTTTATCCTTTTTTTTGGCAGCTCAATTCTATTAATCAATCCTGCATTCCAAACATCCCAAAACAGCTGTGGAGTTAGACTGGCAATAGATCCATGTACCCTCACATTATTGTATGCACCATAAAATTTAGTTAGTCTATTTTCAAGCTCCATTAGTGACCAGTATGCGGGTTCAAGAGCTTCGCTAAGTATTTTATGAAAACTTTCAATGTGGCCATTTTCTTGTGGTGTATACGGGTGAGTAAACACTTGATTTAGGTAGTTTTCTTTGAAAAAGCCTTGTATCACGCGCGATTTAAACTGAGGTCCATTATCGTTTCGAACCTCAATAATTATCTTCCGATTCAACATATCATGGCGTTGCAAATGGTTGACAATAATCTCTTCCCACACTTTCTGTACTTGTGTGCTTTTCATGGTAAATCCCACTTGCCATGACAGAACCACACGAGTGAAAGTATCTAACACGGTTAGGATATAGGCATTTCTTCGAGCTGATTCTACCCAAACATACTTTATGTCCATTTCAAGTAATTCCAATGGCCCGGATGGAGTTACTATCCTATATTTAACATAGGCGCGCGTTGGTTGCTTTACTCTTGGTGCCAATAAATTATTTTCGCTCATCAGTCTCTGTACTTTCTTTCTGTTTATGTAATAACCTAATAGCATTAGCATTGCATACATGCGCTTGTAGCCACATTGAGTGTCTGGGTCTGCATTAATTGCCTTCATTTCCTCTATCACTTGTTCATTACCTACCTCCTCAACAACCTCGTTTACCAGAAGCTTGGTCGCTGTCGATTTCTGTCGACCAGGCTTTCTTCCATTGCTCTTGTGATAGAATTGATGCTTTGTTAAAGAAACAATCTCTAATGCGCGTGTACGGGTCATTCCTTGACCTATAAATCGAATGACTAGATCTTTCTTTTCACTGGCGCATACTTTTTTTTTATCAACTCATCCTTCAGTTTACTCTCTAATTCCTTACTGATCAATAATTCTTTCAATTGTTGATTCTCCTTTTGAAGCCGCTTAATCTCTTTTAATTGGTCAGGTGTCATTCCATGACGGAAGCCGTCTTCACCCATATTATCATACTTATCCTTCCAAGTATAATAGGTGGCTGGATAGATTCCATACTTTTCAAGAGTTACAGTTACTCCATTTTGTGAGGCCTCTTTTAGGATTTGAAGCTTCTCTTCTTTGCTTTTGCGCGGTTTTTCTGTTGACATGATTACTCAAATTTAATAATAATCCTGTCCGATTGTTTAAGGGTGCATTACAAATAGCTTTGCGTATTTTTTCTATAGAGTTAATAGTTTATGGTTAAAAGTTGGCTATAAAAATGCTGAACATGTGACGAGTATTTTATCCTTGCTTCAAGCTAGCTTTATGCTTGCCATTTGGATTATAATATATACTTCATTTTTTGTATCGGTTCAAGAATATAAAATGCCAACTTATATATATTATATGTTTATTATTTTAATGATAATCTTACAAATTATTAATTCTAAACTATATTCAAATAACTACTATATATATCATTCCAAATGGGAAAATGAGACAAGGAAACAAAGAATAATTAAAGGAATTATAATTATATTTTTGACATTAACTATTCCATTCATTAGTGTTGTTTATTTAGCTGTAAGATACTAAGAAATTCAAGATAAAATGGGAATAATTTATAGGTTTTGGGCTGGGGCAATTTTGGAGGAAGAAAGAAAAAGAGGTGCTAAAACTGGTAGATTTTATGCTTTATTTTTTATTACTTTTTGTCAAGGATTTAATCTTGCCTCAATTCTTTTTTTTTCAAAGATCATTTTTAAGCATAATTTTAAACTATTTATTAGCGTGGATTTTTTTAATGGAAAGATTTTAAATGGCGCCCTATCTGGATTTATAACTTTGATTGCACCTTTTTTGATCATCAATTATTTTTTAGTATTCTGGAATAATAGATATTTTGATTATTTGAAAAAATATCCAAGTGAAAACAGCAAAATTTATAACATGTATTTTATTTTATCTTTATTGGTATTTTTAATCCCTTTACTATTTGGCTTTTTAATTAGTAGAATTTGAAATGAAAATGCACAACTTTCGCTATTTTTAAGGTGAAAATTTTTTCAAATCAGGTAAATCTAGAACAGAAATAATTTTTGATTTTCATTAGTATTTAAATGTATAATTTCATTTTTGCCTTTCACTATTTCTTTTTCAAGAAATTTAAAAATACTACTCATCGAAGTATGGCTGCTTCTTTTGTGGCAATAACTTTTTTTATTCATTTTTTTATGTTTTGGAATAGCATTTTATATTTTACTGGTATAAATATTTTGCCTATTAAACCTTTTGATCAAGATTACCTTACCAACAAGTTGTACCTTTTACCAATTGCCTTTTTTTACGACTATTTATTCGTATTATTCTACACCCACAAACGAGCTATGGCCATTGTAAATAAATACCCCCAAGATTATGAAGTTATAACTTTAAAAAATGTTGTATTGGTGTTACTTATAATGATATTACCCTTGCTTATAGGAATACAGTTTTTACTGCATAGTCATTAATAATACATCTAATTTAAGCACCAAACCCAAAGCATACCTAAAATCCCTGTTTTTTTAAGGATAGGAGGAAAGTTCTGGAATTAGAGGTTTTATCTTTACTGGTTACCATACCTCGGAGCCAGTTGCTAGAGGCCAGCAGCCAGCAGCCTCCCAATTTTTTGAAGGCAATTTTCCAACAAAACAGAACCAAATTTAATATTTTGGTGACTCTTAAATAGTTCTTTTGTATGTTCCACTTTTAATTGAACATTTATGAGTCGCCTAGTACTTTTATTGTTTGCCTTTTTTCTTGGATTGCAGCTGCAAGCTCAGCCTTTTAGTTTTGCGCCGCAGCAGCCATATACCTTTGTTTATAAGCTAGATTCGCTTCAGTCGGCCTTTGCTTATAAGCGACAAATAACTGATACGCCTTGGTTATTTACCAACAAAATAGATAGCTTTTTGCAGGCTAGGCCAAACTTGGCGCCAGGCATGTACCTTTTAGCAAGGTACCAAGAACCGCACCTATACTATGAAATTTATAATGTTCCCTTTGCAAGAGTTTCTGTGACTTCCTTCAATGATTTGGTTCAGGTTAGGTTATTGGATTCTACTTGGCAAATTGATCCTCAATTGCAGTTTTGGGTCAACAAGAAGCTTATTCCTTTAGATACTTTGTGCGATTGCTATACCTTAGAAAGGACTAAGGCAGAGCGGCATTACTTTATTAAAAAGGGCAATGCATTTATGATGGGTGAGTTAACAGGCGATTATAAATCTAACCCACAAGGTACACCCAATTATGAGGGCGGAAGTCCAGCGGTCTCTCATGGTTATTTTATCCTCAATCAGCCCAAATACCATCCACAAGACAGTGTCAAACTAAAGGCATATATTCTAAATGGGCAAGGCATCGCTTTTACTAGGTCGCTAAAGCTTTATTTGGTTCTCGAAGATTATCCTTATACCCGCGTTTTTATGGGCAATATAAAACCAGAAACACGTGGTGCTTATGTGCATCAATTTAAATTGGCCGATACGCTAAAAATTGATAATCAATACCGATTAGAATTTGAAGATAAAGGTAAGGTTATTTTAAAGGAAGTAAGGTTTAGAATTGAAGATTATAAACTCAGAAACAGTACCTATTCTGCCGAAGTAGAAAAATCTAAAATATATAAGGGTGAGCAAATAAAATTGGTACTGCATGCCACAGATGCCAATGATTTGCCGCTTACAGATGCAAGGGTAAGGGTGCGCTTAAGGTTGAATTCCTTTCAAAATTTTACTGGAAAAGTTTTGTTTGTTCCCAATGAATGGTACGAAAAATTATATGAAACTTTTGTTGAAATGGACATCTCAAAGGCAACCGAAATTACCATTCCCGCAAAGGCCCTGCCGCCATTAGACATGCGCCTTACCGCTGAAATTAGCTTTAGCAATGCTGCGGGTGAATTGCAAAAAAGGGAGATTGCCCTAGAGGTGGTTCAAGAAAGCAATTATTATACATTTTTGTATCAAGATGGCAAGGTGAGTGGCACCTATATTTCGCATGGAGAAATAAGTAAAGTAAAGGCCATTGTAAAGGGATACAACAACAGTTCTATTTTAAGAATAGACACCGTTTTATTGCCCACTCAATTTTATATCGACCCCAATTGCGATAAGTACTTATGGCAAGATTCTTTGGGCCATGATTTGCAATGGGTATTCTTACCCCATCTGCCGCAACCTGTTGTGGTAACCGGACTTAGAACCCACGATAGCATTTTTATTCAAAGCTACAATCCTGGAAATTTCCCCTTTTACTACCGCATTTATAAAGGAGATAAATTGATTCTTGCAGGCAAAGAAAGAAACCTCGTTTTTGAACAGGTAGATACTTCTTATAACTCTTATAATGTCATTTATACCTATATGTATAAAGCTTGGGCGAAAATTCATGAGGAGGTCTTTACCTTTAGGGAAAAGGAACTCAATGTAAAAACAAATTTGCCTTATGTGATATATCCCGGACAAACCCTAGCAGTTGATATAAAGGTATTAAATGCGGATAGGGAACCACAGAGTAATGTGAACCTTTCTGCATTTGGTATCAACGCCCAATTTGATGGCATGTACACGCCTTATTTGCCATATTATGGAAGCGAAAAAAACAGAATATATATACAAGATAGAACGCGTTATAACCCTTGGCCATTTCCCAATCAACAACTTTTAGTTCACAATATTTCTTATACCACTTTGCTTAAAGCGGGATTGGTGCATATGGGAGATTACCGCTTACGTTACCCCAATGAATTGCTGATTTTTGAAAAGAAAAAATTAAACCGAGCCCAAGCAGAAGTTATTCCTTTTGTGGTGGCCAATGGCAAGCGCATAGAAGTTTATTATATGGAAATAGATGGCATTTCTGTTTTTGTGAAAGGTCCCAACTTCCAAAGCAGAGCCAGTGTTATCAGTGAAGGTAAGCACCAACTCACCTTACGTACAAAAACGAGTTTGTATACACTGCCAAGCCTATATTTTGCAGATAGCTTCCGTTATGTTATCAGTTTTGATACCCTGTGTTTGCCAATGGGTATACAGAAGAAAATTATGCCTTCACAGTATAAATTTGATGATGCAGAAATGCAGAAGATCAAAGCACATTTATTCGTTTTTTCGCCCTTGCATTTGGCTCAGAAAAGCAGTGAAATCTTCATGGTTCAAAAACACCAATGTCAGGATTTTAATCAACCACTTGGCAATAAATATTTAGCAGAATTACGTCAGTATCAATATTATTTTGGCTTGTTTGCCCATGATTCCATTTCAGTTTATGCCGGTGGTAATTTCTTACAGAAAATTCGGTTTGAACCGAAGAGTCGTTACGAGTATTTTAGGGAAAGAATCATTCGAGTAGAGCTCGATTCGGTTGAATTACCATACGACTTCGCGTTTTTTAAATCCCAAGATGAATCGTTTCGGTCTTTGTACGATACCGCACTTATCATGCCTATAAAAACAAGTTCACCTGGTCAATGGCAGGCAAATCAAGCAACAGAAAAGGATAGGTTAACCGTGGATGAAACCTGTTATTTTAAATATCGGTTCGAACCGAAATCAAATGATGGCAGTGGAAAGACCAAGGTGGTGATAAGTGGATTAAAAGGTCTTGATGTGCGTAATGTATTGGTGATAAATAGAGAAGATGAATTAAAGAGTGTTCTTAATCCAGAGCTAAATGCAGGCTCAATAGAATTGCATCTATGGCTTAACCAAGGTGTTTCAGATTTTTATTTTACAGGCCTAAATAACCAATTGAGTAAGTTTATGGGTCAGGAAATTTTGGCTAACGGACAGTTGCTCATGCGCCTAGATTCTTCCGATTTTAAGTATGCTTGTAATGAGCTAGATGCATTGGTACCAAAGGCGAAAAGGTTGGAGGAGATATATAAAATGCGTGAGTCTATGATGGTAAATTACCGCAAGGAAGATTATGTAGAAGTGCGCGAGAAGACTGTTTTGCAATTGAGTGCTTCGGAAGATAAATTGCCCATTTTATCTGGCTTTGTCTTTGATAAATATGGCGAAGTGTTGCAAGATGTAATTGTTACATTGGAACAAAATGGAAAGGTAAAGGGTATCTCTTTTTCTGATGCTACAGGTGGCTTTTTAATTCGAGATGTAGAGAGTGGTACTTACCAATTGCGTTTAACAAGATATGGCTCATGTGTTACCATTTTGCAACAAGTTTCATTGCAGAAAAACAAGTTACATAGCCTTAATATAAAATTGCAAGAATGCGGATTTGCTTTAGATAATGGGGTGAGTAGGCCCAATATTTATTTTGGAAAATCTACCATTAGCAAAGAAGAAATTGCCTCTTATGAACATACCAAGGACCCATATATTGCTGGAACAGGGATTATAAAGGGTAAGATTGTGGATGTACAAAGCAAAAGGCCAATAGATTTTGTAGCGCTACAGTTACGCATAAATGGCGTTGTAAAGGCAACAGCTATGAGTGATGGTGAAGGCGAATTTGTATTTAAAAATTTAGCTGCAGGTTCTTATGATTTATTGGCAAGTTTTGTGGGCTATAAAAACGCATTGATTACCCATATTGAGGTGGCAGGCAATGAAATTAGGTTTGTAAATTTCACCATGGAAGAGGCAACTGGAGTAAGCCTCAGTGAAGTAGTAGTGGCTCATAAAAGAAGCCTTGTAGATCCTGGTGGGGTTAAGGGGGAGGTATACACGAGTGAGCAAGAGATGAATGCACCAATCATGAGTTATAGCGCGTCTGGCTTGGAATCGAGGTCGGGCAGCACCCCCGTATTTAGAGGTGCCAGGGCAGATGGAACTGCTTATTATATTGACGGGGTTAGGGTAAATGCTAGTGCTGTTGGTTCTCCTCCAAGTGTTGCTGGTAATATTGAAGTGGTTAATTTGAAAGTGGAAAATTCTTTTGAAAAGGAACAAAAGAATATGCTGTTTCGCATGGTAGGTAACCAAGAGATAAAAGAGCAGCGTGATAATTTTAGAGACTATGCTTTTTGGGTGCCAAACTTGGTGACAAACAAATTTGGGGAGGCCCATGTGAGCATTACTTTTCCCGATAATATTACCCGCTGGCGTAACTTTATTTTGGCCATGGATGAAAGTTTGCGCACCAAGGTGTATACGCACGATATCAAATCGTATAAGCCACTTTCGGCCAATTTGTATATCCCCGTTTTTGCCTTAAAAGGAGATGCCATTTATGTAAAGGGAAAGCTTAATAATTATACTGGCGATACTCTGGCTGTTAAAACAACTTTCACCTATGCTGATTCTACCATCAAAAGCACAAAGCATCAATTGGGTAGTGGATGGGTAGAAAGTGCTTTGGTTCGGACCGAGAAAATAGATACGCTCAAATTGGGCTATGGCTTGGAGACCGACTTTAATTATGCCGATGGAGAGAAGTATTTGTTGCCTGTTTTGCCCAATGGAATAAAGCAGACTACGGTAAAGTATGCGGCTTTGGATAAGGACACTTCAATTGTGTTTTCTACTGAATTGGAGGGACAATCTGCCTTGAGTATTAGCAATAATTATACGCAGTTGTTAAGAGATGAAATTGATAGGTTGCAACAGTATCAATATGGTTGTGTGGAGCAGACTGCCTCTAAGTTAAATGCTTTGTTGGTGGAGAAAAATTTATGCAAGTTGTTGGGCGATTCTTTTACCCATGAGGCTTTGATAAAAGTATGTTTGAAAAAGTTGGAAAGCATGCAGCAATCGAATGGTTCTTTTGGTTGGTTCTCTAGGTCGGGCGCCGAGATGTGGCTTACCTATTATGTGTTAAAGAGTTTGCAGGAAGCAAACAAAATGGGGTATAAAACCTCTGCATTACAAGCAGGAATTAATTTCCTCAAGAAGGGCATTTATCAATTCAATATGTTGGATCAAATTAGGGCAATGCATATTTTGTTTGATAGTCGCGTTGATTTTGATTATACCAATATGATCGACAATATGCATGAGGAAAGCTTGCCATTTTATGAGCGTTTGGTGTTAACCTCTTTAAAGCAAAAAATGCAATTGCCTCATTTTTCTGGTTTCTTATTTGAGGGCATACAGAAAGATGCAGAAGGCGGAATTTATTGGAATCAACCTTATGTGAGCATCTATCAAAACCTTACTGGAATTGGCCTTTTGGCGTATGAGGTTTTAAAATTTGATGGTGCAGATTCAAGCTTATTGGCAGGCATTCGCAAGTACTATTTTAACGAGCGCGTGTTTGGTTCGAACCAATATAGAAATACCTTGGAGTCTGCGCAAGTTTTGCAGGCCATGGCTAAAGATATTGCGCTATTTGAAAAGGGTAATTTACATACGCGTGTCAAGTTAAATGGGGCAGATTTAGGGAATAGGTACCCTATTAAGTTGGCTTTGAAGAATAATTCTTCTTATAAATTGGTAAAAACTGGGGCCAACGCAAAGATGTTTGTGAGTAGAAAATTATTTGAGGAAAAGCCTTTAGCAGATGCAGCTTTGTTTAGGATTAACAGTCATTTTACACAAGATAGGAAGCTTGTAGATACCTTAAAAACTAATTATGAAGTGAATTATGTGGTTCAGGTGAGTAGTTTAAAAAATCAAGAGTATGTGATGGTTCAAATTCCTATTCTTGCAAGTTGCAATTATTTGAGTAAGTTGAATACTTATGGGGCCGATGAAATTGAATACCATAAGGACCGCGTAATTCTTTATTTCCGCAAGATGCGTGTTGGGACTTATGTGTTTAGCTTTGCTTTAGAGCCAAGGTTTGCAGGCGTTTATACCCTGTTGCCCGTGCAAGTTGAAAGCATGTATAATCCGGAGATTAAAGGGAATAATGTGCCTAAACAAGTTTCAATTAGGGAGAATTAAGCTATTTAATTCCCCTAATTTTCAGGGCAAGGTATGCCATTGGGAAATAGGCAAAAACTAAATCTACTATGTTAAACCACATAGGAGAAGGTAGCATGGCAATATTCATTGCGCCTCCAACGAAGAAAAGTGCAGCAATAATCAAAGCTGCAGTTAATTGGTTTTTGTTTGCAATATAAGTACTTATCCATGCGCCCAATAAGGTACCCAAGGCATGCGCCAAAAAGGGCATTAAGAAGTGAATGGGTTGCATTAGTGGCATGGCTGCAATTAATCCTTCTGGGGTGGTTAGATTTGCGCCTTCTGGAGGTGGAATAACAGAGCTACTTATGAGAATGATTCCCATGTTTAATATGCTGCCAGAAACTAAGCCAGCAATTACAGCTAAAATGTTTCTTACAATTGGATTCATATTTTTAAATTATGCTTCAGTTTTAAATTCTTTTCTGCGTGTACCTTTGTAAATTTCGAACTTGTGGTAGCGGCATTCTAGGGCACCGTTGTAGAGCATTATTTTCTTGGAAGGTGCTAATCCAGTCATTTTTAGAGCGGCAATATTGGAAGAGATAACCCAGACATCATAGCCATCAAATTCCTTCTTCATTTGGTCGCCCATCATTTTGTAGAAAGACCCAATTTCTTCTATCGGTAGGCGCTCACCGTAAGGCGGATTAATAATCATAATGCCACCGCCTTCTGGACCCTTTACTTCTTCGAAGCGTTTGTTGCTAACCTTGATATCCTCATCTAAGCCCGCTCTGGCAATGTTTTCACGCGAGATTTCAATGGCTTTAAAGGTTTTGTCCGAACCAAATATATTTGCTTTCGACTCGCGCATTAAAGAGATGGCCTCTTCTCTTACTTGGGCAAACAAATTGGCATCAAAATTCTTCCATCTTTCAAACCCAAATTGAGCGCGGTTTAGGTTAGGTGGCATGTTCTTGGCAATCATAGCAGCTTCAATAAGCAAGGTGCCACTTCCACACATGGGGTCTACATAATTACCTTCGCCATTCCAACCAGTAAGCAAGATCATACCAGCCGCAGTAACTTCGTTTATAGGAGCCAAGGTGCTATCTGTTCTATAACCTCTGCGGTGCAATGATTCTGCGGAGGTATCTAAAGAAACCGTTACCTCATCTTGATTTATATGAATGTCGATACTTAAGTCGGGATGTGTTAAATCAACACTTGGCCTCACATCGTATTTCTCCCTAAATTGGTCGGCAATGGCATCTTTAGATTTTAGCGAAACATATTGTGAGTGGTTAAAGAACTCGCTTTTTAGGCTGGTTCTTATTACAAATCTGCCATCCTTATCGAGGTATTCTGCCCAATTTATTTTTTTGATACCATCGTATAACTGTGTTTCGTCTTTTGCCCTAAATTTATTGATTGGGATAAGCACTTTAAGGGCGGTTCTCAGCCATAAATTGGCCTTATACATCAATGCCATATCGCCAGAAAAGCTTACGGCACGGTTGTGTGCCTCTACATTCTCTGCACCTAAATTTCTAAGTTCTTCTGCTAAAACCTGCTCCAATCCAAATTGGGTTTTAGCCACCATGGCAATCGTTGAATTCAAATCTTGTATCATTAAGAGCGCAAAGGTAATTGTTTTATTGGAATAAGCGGAGATTGCTTTGTGGAGCAGTGGCGGCTAAGGATTTGCAATCCTTAGCCCAACATGCAAATCAATTCAGTCCAGACATGTTTAACCTTTGTTTAAAAAGTAAAAAAAATAAACGACCATATCAGGCATCTTGCTTAGATTTGAAGCAATAAATTTTGATGGCATGTTTGTATTCAAGCGTATTTTGTTTTTGCTTCTGTTTGTTTTGTTGTTGGTACCTAAGGCGCAATCTTGTAAGTGCGCTTCCACAACCATTGCTCAAAACTATGCAGTAGCCAAACTTATTTTTTATGGTAAACACTTGGGTACTATTGAATCTAAAGATGTATTTGATATAAATGGAAAGCCTATTAAAATTGAGCAGTTTGAGGTATTGCATTTTTTTAAGGGTGTAGAAAAAGATAATGCTGAACCAAAAAATAATAAACCCACCATCCTATCAATTGGTTCAAACTGCCAAAACAGCTGCGGATTCTGTTACGATTCCAATGGCTATTATTTAGTATATGCCCATGGCAGCAGTTTATTTACGGCTATAGAAACAGGATGGTGTTCCAGAACAAAAAAGATAGATGGGCAACAGTTTATTATAGGCAGTTCTTCTGATCCTGATGCTGGTAAAGACGAATGGCGCGAACTGGAAAGAATGGCAAGAAATGATACTGCCAATGTCAATTTGATGTCGGCAGAAAATTCTTTTCAAGAGGAGATGCAACAAAAGGAAACGCGCATCATAGATTTACAAAAGCAACTCAAGAAAAAGGGTAGCATGACCATTATTTTGTCGACCACCACCCTCATTCTACTGATATACCTAGCTTTTGATTGGTTCAAAAAGAAAAATAAAAAAGCCTAAGCTGGCAAATAGAACTACTCATTCAATTTAAAAAGCACAATCAAGGTAATAGTTGAAAAGCAGCTGCGGGTTCAATACCGAACTTCCATTTCAAAAATTACCCCAATCAACCTTGCATTGGTTCAGACCGAAAAGTGCTTATTCTGGTAAATCAAAATGCTCCCGAAGGGCCGGTATATAGACATTTTGATAGCCCCTTTCTAAGAATTTATCTTTGAGTATTTCTAAGGTTTCGTCTTCGCCATGAACCAAAAAGGTCTTCTTAATTTTATGTTTGTTTTGACAACTCAACCAATGGAAAATTTCTTCATAATCTGCATGTGCACTGTAATAATCTAGTGACTTCACTTGGGCTTTCACATCAAAGGTTTCGCCAAAGATGCGCACGTTTTTCTCTCCCTTTTTTAATCGGCCACCCAAGCTTTCTGGCGTGCAATAACCCACCAACAAAATGGTGTTTTTTGCATTGGAAATATTGTTCATGATATGGTGCTTTACCCTGCCTGCCTCTGCCATGCCACTTGCCGATATAATGATACAAGGTTCTGCCAAATTGTTGAGCGCTTTCGATTGCTCCACCTCACTAATATACTGCAAATTTTTAAAGCCAAATGGGTCCTTATCCTTGCTCACATAATCCACAAATTCTTCTCTGTAACACTCCTCATGCTTGCGCAT
>JBILVK010000084.1:0-12216 GCA_044370475.1 Bacteroidia bacterium | reverse complement strand
TTGCAAGCTCTCGCCAGAGCTCTGTGATTAAAATGGTTTTACTTAAAGAAACCACTGGAAAGTGAAACCCATCTGGGTAATAAATAGCCCGCAAATACACTACCACTGCAGTCTCTAAAAGGCCCATGGATATGCTAAACAGGGTAAGAACCATAATTTTGTTTTTCATGGTTTAGAAGTTTAAAGGGTTTCTAAATTCATTGAAAATGGCAAAGGCTCTTTGGTGTTTTTTGTTTACCAATTGATGGTTTATACCTTTAAGGCTTTCATGTATTTGGCGGTAGCTCTTGCAACGCGCGTAGTTAAAAGATTTCCAGGTATAGTCTTGCTCTCTTATAATCATTTTTTGTAAGAGGTCTTCTGTGTTTGCATAGTAATAGTATGGGTCGTAATCTACTTGACTCCCCTCTTTTTTCATTTCCAAACATAAATAATCTATCACAGCTGGATAAGCTTGGTAATTCAATCCGCATAGGTAATTAAGGTCGGGTGATTCGCTTCTTTGTTTGGCTGCTTGTATGTGATTTTTGGCAATAAAGCCATCCCAATTTATGCTTACAGAAAGGATGAGAATTGTATACCAAACCAAGGAGTTACTTTTAATAAGAAAGTAATTACTGTATTGATTTTTTATCTTAAAAAAGGTTAAGCCTAAACCTATAAGTGCACATAATAAGAATACATAAACTCCAATGCGTTTGTAGGTATATAAAGAATGGTCTGCAATGTATAATTGGTTTCTATAAGCTGCACTTGCCAATAGCCAAATATTAAGTACTATCCATAAATAGGTAAGGTATTTGATGCTTTTGTTTTCTTTAAAATTCTGGCTTCCTCTAAAGAACCAAAGTATAATGGCTATGGCAGAAAGGATAGAAAGAATAAGACTTGTTACTCCTTGGTGTAGGTATTCTGAGTAATTTACCCCGTTGGGCAATTTGCCGCTTAACATAAAATCTGTATCTAAAACATTTACCAGTAGCAGCATTAGGTTCAGACCGATTAATAGGAATTTTGCTAAAGTATCTTCTGTAATTTCTTGTATGGCTGAACCAAAAATATTGTATTCTTTAAAGGTGGAATGGCTTAGAAAGTTGGTTTGACTAAGTTCTTTGTTGGCAATGTTTTCTAGGTATATGGGTTTTAAAAATATGGATACGATGCCGCATGCAAAGGCATAATATACCATTAAGGGGAATGAGATGAAATCTAAATTCAGGTTCAGTACAAATTGATTGAAACTTGCGCTGGAGTAGCGGTAGAAGGTTATGAAGAGTCCAAATACTGCAACAGAAATGAGGCCTATGAACAATCTGTTTACTTTGGGTTTTTCTTGTTCTGTTTCATTTTCTTGAATGGGTGTTGCATTGAATCTTTGAATGGCTCTGTTTACTAAAGTAGTTATGTATGCATATAAACTATGCAGCAATAAACTTAGCATAGAACTCTTTTTTAGGAAGAGGTTTATGGATAGAAATGCAAGTGAAACAATATTGGCAAATACGGATAAAAAGTGTCCGTGAATACTAACAAATATGGCAGAGAATAGTGCACCAATAACAAGGATTAGATTTGTTTTTTGGAGTAATTGGTTTTTGTATTTTATATAAAGAGTTGTAAGTAAAACAAGGTTGAGAAGAAGGATATTCATACCTGCACCTTGGTGGTATAATAAAAAGGTGTAAATGGCCGCCAATGGCCAAAGAATGCTTTGATTTTTCATGTTTATATGGGTTATGGGTGGTTAAAATGTTTGCTCTTTAAATGAAGTATGTGGGTGGTTAAAATGTTTGCTCTTGAAATGAAGTATGAATGGTTTTACACCAGATTAGTCGGTAACTAAAAACAAATAGGTTGATATAAATGGCCATGATGGGAAAGCCTATAACAGGGAATAACATGAGCAAGTGACTATCGTTATGGTTTGATGGTGAACCCATGGCGCCTGTTGCACCTAATAGGGTGATGGCTATAAGTATTGATACCAAGATATAGAAGATGACCAAATAACTTGTTTGCGCCAACAATTGTGGATTTAATTTAAGTGCCCAATAGGCTATTACTAGCACTGCGTATAGTATAAAAATATCGTTGATCATGGAGCTAGGGAATATCATGGGAGCTATGTCTGTGTTGGGCGATTCTGTTGTGTTTGAATTTCCCAATAGGGTATAACCTAAAATAGGTGATACAATAGTTGTTAATCCTTCTAGGATGTAGAAGCGCCAGCCATTTAGATGCGCTTTTGTTTCTGTGCTTAATTCTAACATACCCTTTATGAGTAGGAAGATGAACCAAGCCCCAACTGCGAGGTTTGGTATGAAAAATAGTGTTGCCATAATTGAAAGTACTTTGAATTGCAAAGTGAATGGATAAAAAAATATAGGTTAAGATTTTAGTAATTTTTCGAGGGCATTTAGATGTAGTTTAAACTCGGCTTTTCCCAGTTTGCTTGCTTCAAAAACGGTGTTTGGTTTTTTGCCAATAAACTTCTTTTGAACAATTACATATTCAAGTTTTTCGAGCGCGCTAATATGGCTTGCCAAGTTTCCATCTGTAACATCAAGGAGTTCTTTCATGGTAGTAAAATCAACCTGATCATTTACCATGAGGACCGACATAATGCCTAGCCTTATGCGGCTTTCGAAGGCTTTATTGAGTTGGTCTATGTTAAATTTTGGTGCCATTTGGAAGATTGAAATTAATTGCTTTTTTCGAAAGTAAAGTAGGCAATAATACCATAAAGCATATGCGCAATTCCAAAGCCTAATGCCCAAAATAAAAGTCCGTTATTGATAAAAATACCTGCCAATAATCCCAATGCTATTTCTACTAAACCAAGAAACTTAACATGTTCATAGGTGTATTTACTTGCATTCATGAGGGCTAATCCGTAAAATACCAAAGTAGCTGGAGCTACCATTCCAGAATATCCATGGAGTACCATAATGATGCAAAATAATCCGCCCGAAATTAGCGGAATTGCCATGTTAAACATCAGGCGCCTTCCGCTGGCTGTCCAAACTTTTTCGCCCTGCCTACGAGCCTTTCTTAGCGTGAGCCAAGTGGCAATGCAAAGCGAAATAACAAGTACACTTAAGGCATCAATTAAAAAGAAAGCCAAGAAGCTAATATTCATTTTGCCATCTGCATTCTTGGCATATTCAAAATAGGGAAGATCACCTTCCATAGAACCAATAAAGAGATAGGCAGCAATGGCTCCAGCTAAAGCTGTAAGTCCAACGAAGATTCCCGACAAGCCATTTAATGAAAGGAATCTGCTAGAGCGTTCCATCATCTTTTGGATGTCTTTTAGTGCGGCTAATTGTTCTTCTGTATTCGACATTTTAAAAGTACTTTGTGTTGCAAAGTTAAAAATAGAAATTAATTAAGCAAGTTTTTTTTTCATTTTAAATGTAGAAATCATAATTAGCGCCTAAGCGACGTTAAAAGCAAATGAGGAGATTCATTTGCTTACCCATTTTATTTTTACTTGCTTGCGGTAATACACCAACTGCTAAAGTAAAGGAGCCTTTAAAGGATTTACGGTCTGAACCAATTATTCCCATAGAGCGCAGGTATCAAGCCTTAAATGACAGTGTGCATGTACTCAAAAAAAATTTGCGAAAACGATTAAAAGCAGGGGACAGAGAAATGATGCAAGAATCTGTTGAATGTTTTACCGATTTAATTTACCAAAGTTATTTTAAGATATGGGATGGCACGCCTTGGGAGTTTTATGGAACCACGCGCACACCGCAAAAAGGCAGCATCGCTTGCGGGTATTTTGTAAGCACTGTTTTAGAGGATATGGGTGTTCCAATTAAGCGCGTTGAGATGGCTAAGACCTATTCCGAAAAAATGATTCGTACCTTGGTTCAGCCCGAATATATTAAGAAGTATACTCCTTTTAATTTGGTGCAATTTGTGGCAGAATTAAGCAAGAAAGGCAACGGAGTATACCTTGCAGGATTAGATAACCATACGGGCTTTATAGTGGTAAAAAACCATGAAGTATATTTTATTCATAGCAGTGTAATTTCGCCGGGATGTGTGGTGCGAGAAAAGGCAATAGAATCTGTAGCCTTGCAAAAAAATAGGTATACCGTTTTAGGTTGTTTAACAGCAGATCCTGCCTTTATGAAAGCTTGGTTGAATGGCGCATAAAAAAAGACGCGCAGGTTTTACCTACGTGTCTTTCTATGTATAAAAATTATAGGATTAAGATAGGTTCACTATCTCTCCATTTACAAAATCAATGATGTTTGCAGCTGGTTCTTTTGGCAAACCAGGCATGCGCATAATTTCGCCGGCAACAGCAACTACAAAGCCTGCACCATTGTTAATCACAAGATTTTCAATGTGTATATTGAATCCTTCTGCAGCACCAACCAAAGCGGCATTGTCTGTGAAACTAAACTGAGTTTTTGCAATACAAACTGGCATTAAATCGCCACCCAATTCTTTGATTTTTTTCATGGCAGATTTGGCATTTTTACCATACGTTACACTTCCACCTTTGTATACCTTGGTAACAATTTTCTTGATTTTATCTTCAATAGAATCGCTCATTTCGTAGGTATGTTGAATAGGTTTAGACGGATTGTTTTCTACAATCTCAACCACCTTGTTGGCCAGTGCCACTGCGCCATCGCCTCCATGTGCAAAGCCTTCGTTGATGGCAAAATGTGCTCCTTTTTCTTTACACCAATTTTCTATGAAACTAATTTCTTCCTCGGTATCAAATCCAAATTTATTAAGGGCAAGAATTACTGTTTGTCCAAATTGTTGCAAACTTTCAATATGGCGTTCAACGTTCTTAATGCCCGCTTTTAAACCATCCATATTCGGTTGTTTTATCAGCTTCTCATCAACCTTGCCATGCAACTTGATAGATTGTGTGGTGGTAACAAGTACGCAAGCTTTTGGCGCAATACCTGCTGCTCTGCACTTGATGTTTAAGAATTTTTCGCCACCCAAATCGCTACCAAATCCAGCTTCTGTAATGGCATAATCGCCATATTGTAAAGCCGCTTTGGTGGCCATAATACTGTTACATCCATGTGCAATATTGGCAAATGGTCCGCCATGTATAAATGCGGCTCCTCCTTCAATGGTCTGAACCAAATTAGGGTTTAAAGCATCTTTAAGTAAAGTAACAATTGCACCAGCCACACCCAAATCGCGCACATAACAAGGTGTGCCATCATAGAAATAGCCCACAAGGATATTCTCTATTCTTTTTCTTAAATCATCCATAGAAGATGCTAAGCAAAAGATGGCCATAATTTCGCTGGCAGGCGTAATATCAAATCCGGTTTCGGTAGGAATGCCATTGGTAGAACCATGCAAACCTGTAACCACATAACGCAATGATCTGTCGTTAACATCCAATACCCTACGCCACAAAATTTGCTTTAATCCTTTTGGATTATTTTTATTAAAATACTGGTAGTTATCAATCAAAGCAGCCAAGGTATTATTGGCTGTAGTGATTGCATGGAAATCGCCCGTAAAATGCAGGTTAATATCTTCCATGGGTAAAACCTGACTATATCCACCGCCTGCTGCGCCACCTTTCATACCAAAAACCGGACCCAAACTTGGTTCTCTTAAAGCAACAATGGCTTTTTTGCCAATTTTGTTTAGACCTTGTGCCAAGGCAACAGAAGTAGTAGTTTTACCAGAACCGCTTTTATTGGGAGTGGTTGCCGTAACTAAAATTAAATTTCCTTTTGCAATTCTTGCATCGTCCATTTCATAACTAATCTTGGCTTTATATTTTCCATACTGTTCCAATTGTTCATCTTGAATGCCAATTTGTGCAGCAATGTTTTGAATAGGTTGCAATTTTACCTCGCGGGCAATTTCAATATCTGATTTCATATTTCTTGTGATATAGTTTGATTCAAATTAATGGGTAATTATTGATATTAACAATGCTTCTTTCAGCAATCATTACTGATATTTATCAAGAATCTTAGCAAGGAATAAGCATATTTCTTTACTTTTGATAAAACTGCTGAATTATGGAGATTTTCTTATTGGTTTTAATTATTGCTGTATTGACCTATCAAAATAGCGTAATCAAAGACAAGCTAAACAATATTTATAACAAGGTTTGGGAGTTAGAAAGTAAGCTGCACAAGCTGCAAGCGCCAACTAAACTTGAAAAAGAGGCAGAAGTTCCTATTGCTCCAATAAGTACTTTGGTTCAGACAGAAATAAAAGCCCCGCAAATTATTCCTGAACCAGAGGAGAGGCAGGTGTTTACTAGTTTTGAAACCATTGCCTCTTTTGAGGTCGAAAATTTAGAGGAAGAAAAGTCTGGCATTTTGGAGGAATCTATGCCGCAAGAAATGTCGGAATCTTTTATAGAATCTAATAGGGAGTCGAGTAATGAACCAGGGAGAATACCAAGTGCCGAGCCTGAAGGTTGGTACCAATCATTTGTAGACAACAACCCAGATATCGAAAGATTTATTGGCGAAAATTTAATAAGCAAAATTGGTATTGCCATTTTGGTTTTAGGCATCGCCTTCTTTGTGCAATTTGCCATCGATAACAATTGGATCAATGAAACAGCCAGAGCGGGTGTTGGCATATTGGCGGGAGGAATTGTCTTGGGTTTTGCGCATAGGTTGCGCGCCAATTACCAAGCCTTTAGCAGCGTTTTGGTAGCAGGTGGAATTTCAATCTTTTACTTCACCTTGGCTATTGCTTTTCAAGAATATCATTTGTTTTCTCAAACCGTGGCCTTTGTTTTCATGAGTTTGGTGACCTGCTTTAGTGTATATATTTCACTTGCTTATAACAGGCAAGAATTGGCCATACTCTCTTTAATTGGAGGCTTTGCCTCACCCTTGATGGTAAGCACAGGATCTGGCAATTACCAAGTATTATTTACCTACTTAGTCCTGCTCGATTTAGGCATTTTGGTGCTTGCCTATTTTAGAAATTGGAACCTCTTAAACATATTAACTTTTGTATTTACCGCATTAACATTTGGTGCCTGGCTGAACCAAAAAGTTTTTACAGATGAAGTGGATGCACCTTACTTGGGAGCTTTAGTTTTTGCAAGTGTGTTTTACGTGATATTTACTATGAGTAATTTGGTAAATCAAATCAAAGAAAAGCGTCCATTCCAAACCATTGAGCTAAGCCTTATCTTAAGCAATACCTTTTTATATTTCTCTGTGGGCATTGCAGTGCTAACAAGTTACAATGAATCTTTCTTGGGAATGTTTACCATTATCTTGGCTATGTTTAATTTGGCCATTACCTATTTTGTTCATAAAAATTATGAGGTAGATAAAAACCTGTTTTATTTGCTTATTGGTTTAACCTTAACCTTTGTAACCCTTGCAGCGCCCATGCAATTAAAAGGTAATTTTATTACTTTATTTTGGGCTGCAGAAGCTAGTTTATTAGTATGGTTAGCACAGCAGTCTAAGCTTCAGGTTTATCGATTTGTTTCCCTTCTTATTGCAGGTTTAAGTATTATAAGTTTACTGATGGATTGGTCAAAATTATATACAGCAGAAATCAAACTAACACCTATCATCAATGAGGCCTATTTAAGTGGCTTTTTTGTGTTGGCAAGTTTCATTTTTTATAGGAGACGATTGAAGTTAGATGGAGAAGAAGTCTTTGATTTTTATGGTATCGATTGGGTAAATAAAAAGGTCTTAGATGGAGTTTTGCTTGCCATTATTATACTCACATATGTAATGGGTTATCTTGAGTTAAATCATCAGGTTGGAAGCTTGTTCTCATATAATTACCAAGTGAGTGCTGTTTTGTTTTGTTATCATTTGTTTTTTAGCAGCATTTTGATTCTGGTAGTTAAAAAACATAAGGAATCTTTAGTGCATTATTTGATTCAATTTTTGGGTGTCCTCAATTTAGTGATTTACCTGCTACTATTTAGTATGCTATCACAAAATGAAATTAAATGGCAAATGGAAAATGGGGGAGGTGATTCTATAGCCTACTATTTCCACCTTTTTTCTCTTATTCCATTTATTCATCAAATGGCCTTACTCTATCAGCTCAACAGAAATAATAGAGCAGAATTGGCATCTTGGGTGCTCACAATTTGTGTTACCTTCATAGCCAGTGCTGAGTTAATATGGACAAGGTTACAATTTTCTTTAAACGAACTTTGTTTGCCATATCAAAATTATGAAGGATATGTGATATTAGATACTATCAATTCAACCATGGTGAAGAGCGGGTTCCCTGTATTGTGGGGTTGTTTGGCCTTTGTTTTTTTAATCGTTGGCATCAAGCGCAGGAGAAAGCCATTGCGAATAGCAGCATTGAGTTTAATAGGAATTACCATTTTAAAATTATTTGTTTATGATATACGCAACGTGTCTAAGGGGGGTAAAATAGGTGCTTTTATTGCATTGGGAATTGTGTTGCTCATCATCTCATTCACCTATCAAAAAATTAAATCCATTATTCTCGATGAAGAGCCAAGCGAAAATAATTAGCATAGTCTTTTTGGTGCTTTATTTGCTTGCCTTTAAAGGTTTGATTGCACAGGATTTTTCCCGCAAATATGACTTAGGGAAGGTAAAGAAAAGCGGCTTATATAGAGTGGTCTTAAGTCCGGATTTTTGTGCTGTTGCACAAGCAAATTTTTCGGATGTTCGACTCTCATCCAAGGTTGATTCTTTAGTTGAGGTGCCTTATTTTATAAGGCTAGAAGAAGGTGATACTAACGAATGGGATGTTAGCAAATTTAACTTTAGCAAGCCCCAGATAGAAGGGCAAAATGCATTCAAAGGGGTGCATGCCATAAAGAGAGAAGTGCCACAAGAACACATTACGCAGATATGTCTTTTTAGCCATCCAAGTTATCGGGTAAATCAAATTCAATTTGCCATTCAATCTCCTGAGTATTTCTCAAGAGAAGTGATGGTTTATACCAAGGAAATACCTATGAGAGGAAGATTTAAAAAGGAGCAACAAAAGAACATGCTTGCTAACCTTGAATTAAAGAAAGGCCAAAGTTTTATTTTTCCTTTAGATTATACCCTAACAGATTCCCTGTTTATTGATATTTTAAACCTCAATAATCCACCTTTGGAAATTGCTGAACTTAGCCTTAAACAAAAACCTTATGTGCTTTATACCTATTTAAATAAAGGAGATTTGCCAACCTTATTTTGTGGCAATGAAAACCTGCAAATGCCTAATTATGACTTAGCACAATTCACTCAAGAAATATTAAAGGCTCCCATCGAAAAACTACCATTGGGGGAAGGTAAAATAATTGCCCAAGCACTGCCAGCGCAAGCTGTTTGGCACTTTTGGCAAAGCAAAGAATTCTTATGGACTTGCCTTGTCATTGCCATGTTGTTCATGACATATTTGAGTATCGCACTTTTAAAGGAAAATAAAAAGAAATAGGTCTTTACTACTTTTGGATGCGAAAGTATGCTAGGTATGCCATCTATTTTACAAATTAGATTTGGTTCGGACCGAAGAGTACTTTTATACCCGCAAAAATTTGCTTAGCAACTAGCTTATTAGGCTATTTCTCTAAGGCCAAAACTACCTTTTCAATGATATCGCAGGCTTCATGAATTTGATCCTCATTGATTACCAAAGGAGGCGCGAAACGGATGATATCGCCATGGGTTTGTTTGGCCAATAGACCATGAGTCTTCAAGATTTTGCATACATCGTAAGCTGTTTTTCCATTGCCAAAAGGTTTAATTACAATGGCGTTGAGCAAGCCCCTGCCTCTTACTGCTGTAACCAATGGTGATTTAGCCATAAGCAATTCCATTCTCTCTCTAAAGATGATTCCCATAGCCTCTGCATTTTCTGCCAATTGCTCATCGAGCAAAACCTGCAAAGCTTCAATAGCTACTGCACATGCCAGCGGGTTGCCGCCATAAGTTGAGCCATGCTCGCCTGGTTTAATGGTAAGCATTACCTCATCGTTACCAAGTACTGCAGAAACTGGCATGGTACCACCCGAAAGTGCCTTACCTAAAATCAACAAATCAGGTTTCACATTTTCATGATCGCAAGCCAACATTTTACCCGTTCTGCACAAGCCAGTTTGCACTTCATCTGCAATCATAAGCACCTTATATTTGGTGCATAAATCTCTAACACCTTGCAAGTATCCAGCATCTGGAACTACTACGCCTGCTTCACCTTGAATGGGTTCGAACATAAATGCAGCAATATTTGGATTTGCCTCAAAAGCATCTTGTAGTGCATTTAAATCATTGTAGGGAATGAGACTAAAGCCAGGCATAAATGGTCCGAACCTATCATAGCTGCTGGGATCACTGCTTGAGCTAATTGCGGCCATGGTTCTTCCCCAGAAATTGCCTTCAACAAAAAGAATATGAGCTTGGTTGTCTGCAATACCTTTTACATCATAACCCCATCTGCGGGCTAATTTAATAGCGGTTTCCCCACCCTCAACACCGGTGTTCATTGGAAGCACCTTATCATAGCCAAAATAGTTGGTGATGTACTTTTCATACTCACCCAATAAGTTATTGTGAAAGGCCCTACTGGTTAGCGTTAGCTTGCTGGCTTGGTTCACCAGTGCATTTACTATCCTTGGGTGACAGTGACCTTGGTTTACGGCACTGTATGCAGATAAAAAATCCAGGTATTTCTTGCCTTCTACATCCCAGAGGTAAATTCCCTCACCACGCTCCAATACTGCTGCAATGGGGTGATAGTTGTGGGCGCCAAACTGGTGTTCGAGGTCAATAAAGTACTGACTATTTTTTACATCTATGCTATTCATGCCGCAAAGTTAAGCAATTATAACGAAGCAAAAAAAAGAGCTTGTTTCGCCAGGGAAACAAGCTCTTTTTTATAAAATTGCTACAATCAGCTAAGTCACATCATCGGCTATTGGTTCAGCCAGAAATAAAATGCCTTTGCTTGTTATAGCTTTTAGTTTTTGATAATTCTTTTTACAATTACTTTTTCGCCATGGTTCACGCGAACAAAATAAACGCCTTGGTTCAAATCTTTGGTATCTAAAGTAAGGTTGCCCATACCAGTAGAACTTGCTTTCACTTTTCCTGTAATGTCAATGATTTCGGCGAATACCATTTGGTCTTGGTTGCTAGCAGCAATGCTTATGTTTTCTACAAAAGGATTTGGCGTAACCTCAATCTGTGCTTCATCTGAAGAAACAGTGATGGTTTCTGAGTAGTCAAATTTGCCATCAAAATCAACTTGTTTTAAGCGGTAGTAAGCAATAGGATGTGCCAAGTTTGCATCGGTAAACAAGTAAGAAATAGTTTTATTGCTATTGCCTGCACCTTTAACAAAACCAATGGTTTCAAAGCTTGAACCATCTAGGCTGCGTTCAATTTCAAAGCCACTGTTGTTTGTTTCGCTGCTTGTGCTCCAAGTAAGATGTGCGTTTTGGTCTATTAATTTTGCATTGAAGCTTGAGAAACTTACTGGCAATGGACCATTTGCCCATGAGTTAGAAACTCTAATACCGTCTACAACAAGAGTTGCAGCATTAGACGCTGAACCTTGTCTTAAGGCAACACGTGCTACGTTTGCTAAATCTGGAGTTGTTCCACCCAATGCAGAGCAGGTAGCCATAGTAGGTTCTGTTGCTGGTATGCCCGAGCTTAATACATATAAACGAACTGAATCATCTACTGCTGAAACGGTGTTAAAGGTGTATTTCGCTACAAACAAATAAGTGGTATTTAATGCAAATGAATCATTTGAGTATGAAATTGTTTCTGCAGCTCCTATTGAGCCTCTTGAAATAGCCACTTTGTAATACCCTGTTGAGCTAAGTTTGATAAATGTTCTAGCCGAAAATAAGGTAGTAGAACCTGATGGTAGTAAGCCAAAGAAATAGTCACCAGCAGCTTGAGCTGCACTTACATTTACCATTAGGGATGCATAAACAGAACCACTTGTATAGGTTTGCGAATTTTTTAAATCTTTGCAAGCATCTTGACCATTATTTGCCATAGGTACCGCGTTTCCAACGCCTGAACCATTATAGCCAGTAAAAGTTAATCCGGTTCCTGTTGCACGCAATGGATTCACAGTAGAACTTACCAATATCCATCCATTGTTGTAACCAACTCCAATTAAACTGTCATTTGAACCATAATTGAAATTGTCCATCAGTAGTGTCTGAGCAAAACCAGATGTGGCCATTGCTGCGAGTAAAATTGTAAATAGTTTTCT
>JBILVK010000214.1:0-3357 GCA_044370475.1 Bacteroidia bacterium | reverse complement strand
AAGGTAAATAATATTTTATTCCTAATTGCAAGCCTAACATATAAACTTTAGAATCAGAATTGTTTTCGGATTGATAAGTATTCTTAAAAGACTGCATCGCTTGAATGCCAAGGCCCACGCTGCAATTGTGAATGACAGGGTAAGACAACATACACCTTTGCTGCAAAGCGAAACTAAACTTATTGAAACGCGCATTGCCGGCATCTTGTACTTGGTCTGGTGCTTCTCCTTTGTTAATAGACGCTTTGTAGCTCTTGGTTCTCATGAGGTAATTAAATTGCGGACCAATACCCGCATGCAAATTCCATTTTCCAACCTTCAATTGATAGCCAACTTCAAGTGGCAAGGAAATATAGGTTAAGCTTTCATCAAAGTAGGCGGCCTTTGATTGCCAAGCATCGCGGTTGCTATTGCTAATACTCAAATTTACACTTGGAGATTCTTGCTCTGCTTTAGTGATAGTAGCATACCTGGTTTTTAGAATGCACATACCAGCGCTTACATTCCAATTTGCACCCAACATGCGTCCCACATAGCCATCAAAACGCCAAGAACTAAGCGGCTTATCTCGCCCCTCTGAACTGTCGCCAAACACCAATAAACTCTCCGAATTTTGTGCATACTGCGAGTTATAAAGATTTTGGGTATAGGCAATACCCACAAACCATTTTCCATTTTGGAGCTTGATAGGTTTTGGTAGCGATATAGAATCTGGTACCATTGCTTGTTCGGGTTTACTTGCAGTTACCCAAGAAGTATCTATTTGCAAGGAATCTTGCAGAACTCGGTCTGAACCAATTTCTGGCAATAAACGCAAGGGCTTTTGTGGATCCAAGGTTTGGTTTGCAGCTAAAGGAATATATTCCTTTTCTGATGTGGCGATTTCTTCCTTTTCTGTTATTGTTTGATCAGGTGTAATGTTTAAATAAGTTGGATCAGTAATGCGTTTCGAAAACTTTGGTGTATGCTCCTTTGCAACAATTTTTTCACTTGCTAAACTAGATATAGTATTTGAATTGGGTAACACCTGTTGCTTAGGGGTGGAGCTACTTTCCATCTTTGTTGCAGGCAATACCTTTGTAGTCAATTGCATTTTATTCGGTTCAGTAAAAAGCAATAAAATCATTATGGCGAGAAGTAAGGTTGCCGCGCTACTAAAAAGCCACATGGCTCTATATTTTCTTTCCCTTTTTTGTTGCACTTTTTCAAATACAAAAAGGGGAGCATCTATTTCTAGTGCATGCAATTTCTCCCTTAGAATATCATCGGTTTGGTCTTTGTTACTTGCTTCCATATTTCTTAGGTACATCATACTTATCGCCACACAATTCTATTAATTTAGCCTTTGCCCTATGCAGCATAACTCTTGAAGCTGCCTCCGAAATACCAAGTAAATGGGCAATTTCTTGGTGCGAATAGCCATCTATTGAAAACAGGTTCATCACAGATTGTTGTGGAAGAGGAAGTACTTGAATCAATTTCATTAAATCTTTAGCCTCCAATTGCTTCAAAGGATTGGTATCTGTTAAAAATACCTCCCCCAATTCATACACATCCAATTCGTTTACAAACTTCTTACTCAGGCGTAAATAAGTAAGAGCTGTATTGATCATTATTCTTCTGAGCCAATGTTCAAACGACCCATTTTGTTTATACTGAGAGAGCCTATCAAAAATCTTAATAAAGCCCTCTTGGAGCACCTCTTCTGCTTCTGAACGGTTTCGGCAATAGCGCATACAAACCCCAAATAATTGAGGGGCATACTTATCCCATAGCAGGCGTTCTGCTTTAGGATTGCGCTTTAAGCAAGCCGAAATTAATTCAGATTCTGTCAGCTCTATAATCTCCCATATTTTAGTAGACTACCTTTTGAGGCAAAATGTTACAATGCTGCAAAATTTTCTTTTGTTTTTTTCAAAAACGATTTGCTTTTGTAATTCAATTTAGGAGTTGAATAGGAGTTTTGTGAGAAGGTAAGTATAGTCTGTTTCGGTTTGCATAATGGCAAACCTTGGGTAACCTTTAAAACCAAATCATGGGCGCTTTGGTTCGGACCGAAGGGAGAAAAAGGAAGTGTTGGGGCAAAAATTGCTTGGTTTAGGGCTTGATTGTCAATTTTTTTTCTTAATTTTTATGTTTTTTTAAAGGAAAGTGACGTTAAAAGTATAAAATTTAATAAACTTGCATTAAATACGTTTAACCAGAAAACCCATTTTCATGAATAATCGATACTTCCTGCTTCCTTTGATTGTAAGTTTCTCGCTTATGACTTTTCTTTTTTCTTGTGGTGCAAAAAAGGGCTCCATTGGGGCTGCACGCGAAGCCTACATTAAAAAGGAATTCTATATTTCTGGCGAAAATTACCGCAAGGTTTATTCTAGCACCAAAAATAAGCAAGAGAAAATTGAGGCTGCCAACAAGGCTGCTGAGTGTTATTGGCTTATGAACGACATGAAAAATGCCGAAAGCTGGTACCGCAAAGCCATTAAGGTGGATCCTAAAAATACAGAAAATCAATTGCGCTTGGCAAAAACATTGAAAAACAACCAAAAATTTGAGGAGGCTATTGTTGAGTTTAAGAACTACCAAAAGATGACGCCTGAGGGTGCGCAGGAGGTGGAAAGACAAATTAAGGGTTGCGAAAATGCGCTTAAATGGAAAAACGATAAAACGCGTTACAATGTTGAAAATGTAAAGGCATTAAATACCCGCTGGCAAGATTATGCACCGCAGTGGTTTAAGAAGGATCAATTGATTATTACTTCTGACCGTGAAAAGGGTGTTAGTGGTTCTACTATGTATGGTTGGACGGGTAATGGATATTGCGATTTGTACACTTCTACTTATAAAGTTGACAAGAAAAATCCAAATAATATTACTTATCAAATGCCTGTTTTGGTGGATAAGGATAAGTTGAATGGCAAATTAAATGATGGTGCTATTGCTTTTGATTCGCGCTTTACAACGGCTTACGTTACTCGTTGTAACTACGATAATAATTTTAAGGGCAAAAGCTGCCGTATTTATACTTCCACTTTAACGGGCAGTGAGTGGTCTGAACCAGAGCCTTTGAACTTTAGTTCTGACTCTTTTAATTGTGGTCAGCCTACCTTAACCAAAGACGGACAAACCATGTATTTTAGCTCTGATATGCCGGGTGGATTTGGGGGCAAGGATATTTATATGGTAAGCTTCAGCAAGCGTAGCAAAACTTGGGGCGACCCAGTTAATCTTGGTCCAACCATTAACACAGATGAGAATGAATTGTATCCAACCATCCACGATGATGGTACGCTTTATTTTGCTTCTAGTGGTCATGTAGGCTTAGGTGGAACAGATATTTTTATGACCAAAGGC
>JBILVK010000083.1:0-12234 GCA_044370475.1 Bacteroidia bacterium | reverse complement strand
CTTGGACTCTGTTGCTCAGAAAATTTAAGCATCCTAAGCACAGGTAGGAGGTAGGCGTAAGTTTTTCCAGTTCCGGTCTGAGCCAATCCTATCACATCTTTACCCGACATGATCACAGAATAGGTTTCGGATTGAATAGGGGTGGGGTGTATATATTCTAAATCTTTTAAGGCATTTAGAAAGGGTTTACTTAAATTGAGGTCTTCAAAATTTAACATGAAGCGTGGTTTAAAAGGATAATTATGCAATATAGATGCGAGAATCGGTAAATATCTATATTCCTAACCAGTTTTTTGCGGTATTTCTTAATAATTTAATTTTTGATTCCTCATCCAGTGTCTTCATTTGCTCTATAAATCTCCCATGTTCTAAGTCGCCCAATGGGAATGGAAAGTCAGAGCCCATAGCTATTTTGTCTGGACCAAACATGTTTAACAAAAATTCAAAGGTGGCATCGTCATGAACCAAAGAATCAATGTAAAATTTATCTGTATAAGTCCTAGGGTCATCTACCTTATGCACATTACATAAATCGGGTCTTGCATGGTATGCATGTGAAATTCTACCTATGGTTTGAGGAAAACATCCTCCGCCATGGGCAAACAAAACACGTAGCTTGGGATACTTATCAAAGATTCCTCCAAACATCATGCTGCAAATTGCCAATGAAGTTTCTGCAGGCATACCCACCAACCAAGGTAAAAAATATTTAGGCATTCGTTCCTGACCCATCATATCCCAAGGGTGCACAAATAGGGCCATGCCCAGTTTTTCGGCAGTTTCATAAAAGGGATAATAATAAGGGTCATCCAAATTTCTATGTTCTATATGGGTACCAATCTCAACACCTGGTAAGTTTAATTCATGCCTGCATCTATTTAACTCTTCACAGGCCATATCAATGTCTTGCATAGGCAAGGTTGCTAAACCCACAAATCTACCCGGATAATCTTCCTGAATTTTTGCCAAATGGTTGTTGTAATATTTAGCCCATTCTAAGGTATGCTCTGGCTTTGCCCAATAATAGAATAATACAGGAACAATAGACAATGCCATGAGTTCTACATTGTGCTTATCCATGTGGTCAATAATAGATGCTGGATTCCAACACAACTCATCGATGGTTCTGAAAAAAGTGCCATCTGCCTTCATCATATTTGCCCTGCCTGGTTGAAAATGGTCTAAATAAATAAACTCATCGCCGTACCCATATTTCTCTTTTAAATTGGGCATGTTCTCTGGCAAAATATGCGCGTGAACATCTATTTTTTTTATACTCATAACCTAACGTCCATCCCCATCAAGAATATTCCCCAATCCACCTAAGATTCCACCTTCTTCTCTTCTGCCACCTACACCACCATATGCCATAATTCTACTTGCCAACCTAGAAATAGGTAAAGATTGTATCCATACTTTACCCGGACCTCTTAAGGTAGCAAAGAACACGCCCTCGCCTCCAAATAGGGTGTTCTTTATTCCACCCACAAATTGAATATCATAATCTATTTCTTTGGTAAAGGCGACAATACATCCAGTATCAACTTTTAAGATTTCTCCTGGTTGCAAATCACGCTCTTCAACATGGCCTCCCGCATGCACAAATGCCATCCCATCACCTTCTAATTTTTCCATGATAAAGCCTTCACCTCCGAATAAACCTGTTCCTAATTTCTTCTGAAATTCTATACCAATGCTTACTCCTTTTGCGGCGCATAGAAAGGCATCCTTCTGACAAGTAATTCTACCTCCTCTTCTGCTTAAATCAATAGGTATTATCTTTCCAGGATAGGGAGCTGCAAAGGTAATGGTTCTCTTGCCCGGACCCATATTGGTATAGGCTGTCATAAACAAGCTTTCGCCAGTGAGTAACCTTTTTCCAGCCGACATTAACTTTCCTAATATGCCACCTTGTTGGGTTGAACCATCGCCAAAAATGGTGTTCATTTGAATGCCATCATTCATCATCATAAAACTTCCGGGCTCTGCCATCACCGTTTCTTGAGGATCCAATTCAATTTCAACACATTGCATTTCACTGCCAAAAATTCGATAATCTATCTCGTGGTTGTCTATCATATTTTTATGTTTTAGGTCTCGAAAATATTCAAAATTTAGTTCTCTTCTTTATCCTTTTTTGAACATTTGTGATTTTACTCATTTTGACTGACTAACTGGTGTTAGTTTATATTTTTATAATCAATAAACAAGACAAGTGGATGTTAAACCTATTTTAGTGGTTGTGCGTCATTAAGTTAAGAAAAACACTTGATTTATTCATAAAATTGCTAGTTATTCGTACGATGCGAATAGCTCTTTTAGTTGGTATTTCGGGGAAAATTGGGAAGTCACTTCTCGAGGCTTTGCTTCTTAACAAGCATTATAAGAAGACTATCGTGCTTACGCGTCATGAAAACAGGCGACTAAAAAACATACACCTCAAAAAAGTTTCAGTTGATTTTACCAATTTGGATAATAACCTTGGCGATTTTAGCGAGGTAGACGACGTATTTTGCCTATTAGGCACAGACTATATTAATACATCTAAAATTGATGATGCATCGATGTTCGATTACGAATATCCACTCAATTTTGCCAAAACTGCAAAGAAAGCAGGGGTTAAAAATTTCTACTTACTGACCTCTTCTAATGCAAGTGAAAATGCCAAAAAAGACAAACTTAAAATTAGAGCAAAACTTGAAAAAGAAATCGATGCGCTCAATTTTGAGCACTTTTACATGTTTAAAATTAACAGAATTGGAAAGCCTATTAATGTAGACAGTGGTTTGTACATTGCCAAAAAAGGAATTAGCTCATTTATAAATACCATTAGCATGGGAGGCTTAAATAAAATAATATCTACCCCAGCAAATATTTTGGCTAATAAGTTTCTTGAAGTAGCTGTTTCAAATCCACTCGAAAAAAGAGTTTTTTTCCCTAGCGATATAAACTAATAAAATGCAACAAAAAACAGCATTGGTTATTGGCGCCACGGGCCTTATAGGAAGGAGTTTGGTGTTTGAACTTTTAAAAAGCCCCATCTATTCCCAAGTTATTGTTTTGGCAAGAAGAGATATGGTTATCAAGCATGAAAAATTCACGCAATTTCTCATCAATTTTGATGAACTCGAGAACCATTCAGCTCAAATGAAAGTGGATGATGTATTTTGTTGCCTGGGTTCAACCAAAGCCAAAACGCCCGATCCAACCATCTATAAAAAAATAGATTACGAATATCCACTTCAAGTAGCCCAAATTACCAAGAATAATGGCGCTTCCCAGTTTTTGTTAATCAGTTCAATGGGTGCCAATACAGATTCTAGTATTTTTTATTCAAGGCTTAAAGGGGAAGTAGAAAAGGCCATAGAAAAGGTGAATTTCGCAAGTTATATCATTCTTAGACCTTCCTTGCTCCTCGGTTCTCGCAACGAAAGTAGACCCATCGAAACCATTTCTCAGTACATCATGCGTATGCTCAACCCCTTATTTGTAGGTCCATTAAAGGCATATAAAGCCGTTTATGGTTTAGATGTTGCCAAGGCAATGTTGAACCTAGCTAATAGCGGTAATCAGGGCAGAAAATTGGTCCTTAACAACGAGATTTTAGATGAGTTTCGGTCCGAACCAAAGCGCTAAACACAGGTAATGTAGTAAATGCACAAGCCTGCCACCACCAGGGTATTTCCAATCCATTCGTGCACATTCAGTTTTTCTTTAAACAATAAATATCCCGCAAAAATAGAATATGGGAAAAATGCCAATTGCATAAACCCCAATATGTTTAAGGCAAATTTTTGATAGCTTATATTCATTAACACCGAACCTAATATGGTGAAAAAGGCTACTGCCATCAATTTCCATTGATTCAGTTTGGGTCTCAATAATGAATAACTAGGGTCTTGCAAAATCAAAGCAAATGCAGCCATTATTAATATGCCTATTTCCATGATCCAGGTGCCCCATATGGCCGAAGTATGTGCCAAAGGAATACTCATTAAGGCATAGCCAAATCCCCAAAAAACAGAGGAAATAAGTGCGTCAATTAATCCTTTGTGGTTCTTGTTTTTCCTCCATTGTATTGCTATTCCTACGCATGAAACAAGAGCTGCCACATAGAACCAATTGCTTACTTTTTCATGAAACAAAAATACACCTAATCCATAATGGATAAAAGCACCCATGATTCCAATAACTGAAACATTCACAAAATGTAGGCCTTGCAGCGCTTTTACATAATAGTAAAGTCCAATGCCACATAAAAAACTACAGAGAATAAGCCAACTTAAACTCCTAAAATCGGGCATATGAAAAAGTTCTCCAGAACCCAAAAGCCAGATACTCGCAAATGCAACAGAAAAAATAGAACGGATATAAATTAACCTTGCAGCACTTTGATTATTGCTTCCAAACTTGATAAAAATATCCGCCAAAAAAAAGGCTGTATTAACTAAGAGCGAAAATAGAATTGCATTCATTTATGCCAATTTCTCAATCGCAGCCCCAATACTTTTTTCTACCCTTAATAATACTTCTGAATAATCCTGACGTACAAATTTCTTAGCGGTGATTTTCTCATACAACTCTATGTATCGTTGCGAAACCAAGGAAATAAAATCTTCAGTAAATACAGGAGCGGTCTGACCTTCTTTGCCTTGAAATCCATTTTCAATCAACCACTGACGCACAAATTCTTTCGATAATTGTCTTTGCTGTTGGTCCTTTGCTTGTATCTCTTCGTAGGTATCAGCATAAAAATACCTGCTCGAATCTGGGGTATGAATTTCATCCATCAATAACACCTGTCCATCTTTCATCCCAAACTCATATTTGGTATCTACTAAAATCAAACCTTGCTCTTTTGCATAGGCCGAACCAAAAGCAAATAACTTACGGGTATAATCTTCTAAAATGAGGTATTCTTCTTCTTTTACCAAACCCATCTCCAATATTCCTTCACGAGAAATATCCTCGTCGTGTCCCTCAGATGCTTTTATCGTTGGTGTAATAATGGGAGTAGGGAAGGCGTCATTTTCTTTCATTCCATCTGGCATAGCCACACCACAAATAATCCTTTTGCCACTCTTATATTCTCTCCAAGCATGTCCTGCCAAATATCCCCTAATCACCATCTCCACCTTGTAGGGTTCGCAAAAATGTCCTATGCTTACATTTGGATCAGGGCTACTCACTAACCAATTAGGAACAAGGTCTTTGGTGAGGTCTAAGAAATGAGCTGCAATCTGGTTTAATACCTGACCTTTAAAAGGAATTGGATTAGGCAAAACTACGTCAAACGCAGAAATCCTATCACAAGCCACCATGGCTAAATATTTATCGTTTATGTTATAAACATCACGAACTTTTCCGCGGTAAAATCCCTTTTGTCCTTCAAAGGTATAATCAGTTGAAACGAGTGCTTTCATATTACAATTTGAGCCTGCAATATGCATCAATTTTGTGTGAACCACAAATATTGTCTACCTCAAATTATGCTCAAATTATGCCCAAATTATGCCCGATTTTATACCAAAAACTTTGCTTGTAACATAGCAAATTTAAACCACACCTTATGGCATAATCTTTATTTCGGTGCGCCTATTCAATGCCCTGCCTTCAACCGTTTTATTGTCGGCTATAGGTTGCGTTTCTGCATAACCTTTTGAGCTTAACCTGGCTATTGGAACCCCAGTTGAAACCAAATAATCTTTTACTGCTTTGGCCCTATTGGCAGAAAGTGCATTATTTTTCACTGCATCCCCTGTATTATCTGTATGTCCGCCAATCTCAATTTTAACTGTAGGATTGTTTCCTAAAAACTGAACCAATTTGTTTAACTCCACCTTCGATTCTTCCTTTAAATTAAACTTATCAGAATCAAAGAAAATATTCTTTAACACAATCTTAGCCCCAGGTGTTAAGGGTTGCAATGGAACCGACAAAACCAATGGATCTATAGCACTTTGATTTTGCAAGGAGAAATTCTCAGAGTAAAATAAATAACCCGTTGCACTCACATTCAAAGCATAGTTTTTATTGCCTTGTAAACAAACCAAAAACTCCCCAGAAACCTTATTTGAGTAGGATTCAATAATGGTTCTGCCAGTTGCCAAATCTATTAATTCCACCTTGGCAGATAACTTCTTCTTGGTATTGGCATCAAACACCACCCCTTTGGCATATCCTGTTTTTTTAGGACGGGCCGCTTCATACAATTCAAAGCTATAAATATCCAATCCACCTCTGCTATCTGCTCCCTCTTTGGCTATAAAGGCATCCTTGCCATTAGAAGCAATTACCAAACATGTTTCATCTTTGTAGCTGTTAATCGGGTATCCCATATTTACAGGAGTTTGCCACCTGCCATCGTTACTTCTTCTGGTAAAAAACAAATCTACTCCTCCCATGCCTGGGTGGGCATCACTGTTAAAATAAAGTGTCTGATCGTCCTTGGCTATAAAAGGCGATTGCTCATCTCCAGAGGTGTTTATTTCTGGTCCGGCATTTACGGGTGGTGTCCATCTTCCATTTTTAAAGGTGGTATACCAAATATCACTTTCACCATACCCTCCTGGCCTATTACTACTAAAATACAAGGTTCTGCCATCAAAACTTAAGCAAGGCTGACTCTCCCAAGAGGCTGAATTCACTGGCGGACCTAAATTAATAGGTTCAGACCAAGTGCTGCCATCTAATTTACTTAAAAATAAATCGCAACTTCCATTGGCTCCTGGTCGGTTACAAGCAGTGTAAAAGATATATTGTCCGTCTGCCGATAAAGAAACAGTACCTTCGTTTCTCTCAGTATTTATTGGGTATCCCATGTTTTGGGCAAAGGTATACTTGCCATCCACTTTAGAACTTTTATAGAACTCTTCATCACGTCCATTCACCAAACGAGTAAATATCAAAACCTGCTCATCTGCTGTTATTCCAGGGAAATATTCATTGTCCATAGAATTTACCATATTGCCCAAATTCACCGGTTCAAATGGAATCGGACTCATCACCGCTTTGCGCGCAAAATTGGCATTTTTCTGTACCACAGAAATCTGATCTTTTTTCTGGTAATAATCTGGAAAGGTCATGAATTTAGTGGCATCCTGAAAAGCCTCTTCATACTTATTTAAAGCAAAATAACACCTGCTTCTCCCAAAATAACTCATTGGAAAATCTGGGTTTAAAGCCACTGTTTTATTGTATAAGGCAATTGCTTCTTCGTATTTTTCATTGTCTTTTTTTATCTCCGCCAACATCATATACGCATCAATAAAATTGGGGTCAACCCCCAAAGCCTTTTCTAAAAAATTCTGGGCTTTCATATAATCTTGTAGCTGAAAAGTCTTTAATGCTTCTCCAAAATAATACTCCGCCTTTTTGTTTGTAGTACCACTAAAAGGCAAGTCTTGAGCATGTAATACCAAGGCAAAAAATAAGACAGAAAAGAGAAGAATGTATTTTTTCATTTAGTAATTATAAAATATTAAAGCGCTAAAAGTACTTATTTTATTGGTTCAAACAAGAGGAATTCCTTTAGGCGTTTGATTCCAAACCACCTTTCCAGCTCTGCTCTTTGTAAGTTTCCATGTTGCTTCATCAAACTTCACAACAACAATGCCAGAAGTAGGTACATGCTCAATAAAAGTGTCTGTTAAGTAACCAACTATTCCTGTAATAGAGGGATTATGGCCAACCACCATTACCGTATCATACTGGTCGTCGAATTCCCTTATCACATGCATTAAATCATTGATACTGGCTTCGTAAATCGACGTATCCAATTCTACATTTTTAATTTTTAGCTCCTTAGAAACAAGCAAAGCAGTAGATTTGGTGCGCATTGCCGGACTAGCCACCAACAATTGAGGTAAGAATATTGACTTCCCCAAAGCCTTTGCCACCAAGCCCACATCTTGTATACCGCGCTCCACCAATTTCCTATCAAAATCTGCAAGTGCGCCATTATCTTTCTCGGCCTTACCGTGCCTCATCAAAATTAAATGTTTCATGATATAAAATTATTAACGGCTATTGGACTTTATAGAATGCTCAAATATACAATTATCTGGCAAACGGCGCAGCTTCAATTGTTTCAAAATCCTTCGTTAAAAATTTGTAATGTGCAGCCATCGCAATCATAGCTGCATTGTCTGTGCAGTAGGCAAATGCGGGTATAAATGTTTGCCATCCACGCAATTTTCCCTCCCTTTCAATTTCATAGCGCAACTTGCTATTAGCGCTCACTCCGCCTGCTAAGCTAATTTGTTTTATGTCGGTCTGAACCGATGCCATGACCAATTTTTTCATGAGATGTTTTACGAAAGCCTTCTGTATGGAAGCACATAAATCATTTAAATTTTCTTCAATAAAATTTGGGTTCACCAATTCTTGCTTTCGTAAAAAATAGAGTATGGAGGTCTTTAAACCACTAAAACTAAAATCGAGATTTGGAATATTGGGCATTGGAAAAACAAAGGCATCTTCATTTCCTAATTTTGCATATTGATCAACTAAAGGTCCACCCGGATAAGGGAGCCCCAGCATTTTAGCCGCTTTATCAAAGGCCTCACCCGCCGCATCATCAATGGTTTTGCCCAATACCTCTTGCTCAAAATAATCATTCATTTTCACAATTTGTGTATGTCCACCACTCACTGTTAAACATAAAAAAGGAAAGCTAGGTCTTGGCTCATCAATAAAATGTGCCAATACATGAGCCTGCATATGGTGCACACCAATGAGCGGTATAGATAAGGATTGTGAGAGCGATTTGGCAAAAGAGGAGCCTACCATCAAAGAGCCAATTAAACCCGGACCCTTCGTAAAAGCGATAGCAGATAATTGGTTCAGACCGATACCTGATTCTTTTAGGGCAACATCTACCACTGGAACAATGTTTTGTTGATGTGCCCTGCTAGCAAGCTCTGGAACTACGCCCCCATATTGCTCGTGAATAGACTGTGAAGCTACCCGATTTGACAATATTTTGCCATTAAAAATGACCGAGGCCGCAGTATCATCACACGAAGATTCTATGGCCAGAATAATAATATCTTTTGACAAGTTTGTTGGCACCCTTATATTTGTTAACTTTCCACAAAACTACGTTGCTAAAGAAGTTTATCAAAATATCTTATGTTTTATCTGCCACCTTTTTGGGGTTGCTGATGTTGCTATACCTTCTTTTTAATACTTTTTCTTTTCAGAATTACATGGTAAAGCGGCTCACAACGTGGGTTAACGATACTTACCATACCCGCATAGACATTGGTGAAATTAGCTATGATGGTTGGACATATTTTAGTTTAAGACAGGTAAATTTTGGCGACCAAAAGAATGATACTACCTTTTATGCGGGAAGATTGCAGTTTAATTTGATAGGGTTGCATTTAGATTCTACCAAGTTTATCCTGAATGATGTAGTTTTAGATGAAGGTCTTTGTAAAATAACTACTTATAAAGATGGTACCTATAGCCTAGATGTAATAAATTTATTCTCCAATCCCAATGATACCACTCCATCAGACCCCAATGCGCCACCATTTCATTTGGAGCTAAGGAACCTCGAATGTATGGATACTCGGTTTATGTACCTTGATTCTACGGGAGAGTTTTTTGCCGAGGGATTTGATTATAACCGAATGCATTTTTACGAAACCAATTTTAGGTCGAAATGCTTCAGTTTATATGACGATTCGATGGTATTTGATGTGAAGAATTTTAGTACCAAAGAGCGCTGCGGATTTGAGATACTGCGATTTAAAGCCCAAGCTATCATTTCTCCTTCTTTGATGGAATTTAAGGACCTCGATTTGGTTACACCGCATAGTCACCTTAAGAATTACTTTAGCATGAGTACCAAATCTTGGGAAGATTATGCAGAGTTTTTAGATAAGGTTCCGCTTAAAGCCAAATTGCAAAAGAGTGAAGTAGACATGAAAGACATTGTTTACTTTGTTCCCGACCTAAAAAATTATCATTACAAGGCAATTGTTAGTGGCAATGCAAAAGGTCCAGTTAGCAATTTAAATATCCGCGATTTAATAGCCTTTGTGGGTAAGGAAACCAAGGTAAAAGGGGAATTGAAGTTTATTGGTTTGCCTAATATTGATGAGACTTTTATGGATATTAGGTTAGATTATCTAACCACCAATAAGGCAGAATTGGAAACCATAATTGATATGGAACTTCCTCAAGAAATTTCCGATTTGGGTATCATCACTTACAAAGGAAATTATACGGGTTTTATTCAAGATTTTGTAAGTTATGGAACCTTCGAAACTGCGTTTGGTTCGGCCCAAACAGATTTAAACATGAAGCTTAATGAAACCACTTTACTAAGTGAATATTCTGGAAATATTACCATGAATAAGTTTCAAATTGGAGCATTCTTAAAAGACAATTCCTTGGGGATGGTCGATTTTTCTGCCCGTGTAAACGGCAGGGGATTTGATTTAAATACCGTTCAAACAAAATTTGAGGCCGATGTAAATGCCATTGAATACAATGGTTACGAGTATAATGATGTGAGCTTAATTGGTAATATCAACCACAAAAAAATAAATGCCAATTTGTTGGTGAACGATTCTAACCTTGAGTTTCAATCTGATTTGTTTGTTGATTTATCTAAAGAATATTCTCATTTAGTGGTAGAAGGAAATCTGGTAAATGCCAATTTAAAGGCACTTAATTTGATGGATAATAAAATAAGTTTAGGTGCCGCCATCAAAGCCGATTATTACTTTAAAGATTTGAATGATCAGTATGGTGAATTGCAAATAGATGATTTCCATTATGAAAAAGCAGGATACTCTTATAGGATAAATCAAATAAAATTGGAGGCCGACAATGAAGAAGTTGAGTCCATTGTTTTTACCAGTGATTTTATAAAGGCTAAAATAAAAGGCGAGTTTGATTTAAATACTTTATATGATCAAATAAAATATTGGTCGCTAAGCCTAGCCAATAATTATTTTGAACCTAAGCGACCTAATAGCGGATATCAAGATTTTACGCTTGATATAAGTGTTCTTTCTACTGCCAATATTTCACCTTTATTTTTCCCTGGCTATAATGCATCAAATGTGGATATAGAGGGAGAAGTAAACAGTAAAACCGAATCGTATGAACTAGCGGGTTATATAGGCAATTTTAATTTTGAGGGTACGCACTTAAATCAAACTACTTTTAAAATTACCGAACAGGGTGGCACTACTGGCGACCTTATCTTGGGATTCAAAAGTTTAGGTAAAATTGATTCCATGTGGGTAGGAGATTTTGCTTTAAAGGCAGAAGCTAAACCCAATGTGTGGGATTTGCATTACCAAATTATGGACACTTCAAGTTTGTTGCAAGGGGTCTTTAAACACGAAGTGCTTTTTGAGAAAGAATCCTTTTGGTTAAATTTTGCTCCATCATGGATACAGGCTGGAAGCTCCAAATGGCAAGTTAATCCGGGAAAGGAAATAGAAATTAATAAAATGGCCATCAATTTCGACCAGTTTTCATTGCAAAATGGCATACAGAAAATTAGCCTTGATGGCTTTTATGAATACAGTGGAAAAGGCAAGAACCTAAGTGCTAAATTAGAGAACCTCGATCTCAATACGTATAATCAGTTTTTAAAGGAAACAAACGTAAATATAGGGGGCTTGGCAGACGGTTATTTGGTATATAAAAATATGGGCAAGAGGGATGTAGTTATTGCCCAAATAACAAGTAAAGATCTATCTTTAGATTATGATACCTTGGGCGATTTTGCGTTGGATATAAGCTACAGGGAAAAGGAAGATGACTTGTTAATTGATTTCACTTCTTTAAAAGGAAAAATTAATCAGTTAAAAGGCTCTGGGTCTTACGAGATTTCTAATAAATACCTCAACCTCGACATTGATTTTAAAGATTCAAAAATCAATTCATTTCAAGCATTTGTAAAAGATTATGTAAAGCTCTACAATGGAGAAGCAAGGCTAAATGCCAAGCTATCTGGACCAATAGACAAGCTTAAGATGAATGGCCAAATGTTCTTAAATGATATAGACCTTAAGGTTGAATATTTGCAAACCAAATACCATATTAACAATGCATCCATCAATTTTAATGATGAGGAAATTGTAATCATTCCATTTAACTTGTTAGATGAAGCCAAGAACACCGCTAAAGTAAGTGGCAAAATTCAACACAATGGTTTTGCTAAACTTAACTACAATGTGTCTATAGACCAGTTTAAATCTTTCC
>JBILVK010000019.1:0-38262 GCA_044370475.1 Bacteroidia bacterium | reverse complement strand
GGCCATATTTTATATGAACGAAGAACAAAAAATATTGGCAGAGAAATACAAGAAAGAATTAAGTGAAAGTGGCGCCTTTAAAGACCCAATTGTAACGGAGATTGCGGCCTATACCAATTTTTATCCAGCCGAAGACTACCACCAAAACTATTACAACGACAATACATCGCAAGGTTATTGCCAATTTGTAATTGCCCCCAAGCTCGAAAAATTTGAAAAGGTATTTGGTGATAAGCTGAGAAAGAAATAATTAGTTTTGAAAAGAAGATAGTTTTCTTTGAAAATTAGCTTAATTAAAATTTCTTTGCAGCATGATACAACGCATTCAATCCGTATTTCTTTTGCTCATCATTCTTTTGGTAGCAACACTTTGTGGTATTAGCATTTTACATTTAGTATATGTAGAGCCAGAATCTAAAACCACTGAGTATGTTTTAAATTTATTCTACTTTAACAAACTTGAAAATGGCGTGTTGGTAGAAAGTAATTTGCAATACGGTCTGATCCTACTATCGTCTATAGTAATAGGCTTGAGCGCTTTTGTTTTGTTGAACTTTAAGAACAGGTTAAAGCAAATGAGCTTTACACAAATAAACCTATTAACCATCATTAGTTTAATTGTTGCATTTGCGGTAAAGGCATATTTATTCATCCCTAATTTTAGCTCAGATAAGATGATGATTTCTTCCATCTTTGGAATTGCCATCTTTTTATTCATTGTTTACTTGAACGTTCGCGTGTATGTGCTCATCAAAAAAGATGAAGATTTGGTGCGCAGCGCCGACCGTATTAGATAGGCTATTTTAGGCCGCCAAGGAGGATTTCCCAACAAAGAGAAATTCATTCCTTATATTCGCGCTTAATTATGGCTCAAAAACCTAGTTTACCTCAAGGCACACGCGACTTTGGTCCCCTAGTTGTGCAACGCAGAAAATACCTTTTGCATACCATTGAATCTGTATTTAAAAAGTACGGATTTATGCCACTGGAAACTCCTTCCATGGAACAATTGTCGACCCTCACAGGAAAGTATGGCGACGAAGGTGATCAGCTGCTCTTTAAAATTTTAAATACGGGCGATTACTTTAAAAAGCTCATTGAACACCAGGCAAAAGGCATAGGACACGATGAATTTGACCCTACTTATTTGCCATCATTCGACAATAAAATTGCCAATTTAGATTCCAAAATATCTTTGCCATTTATAGCAGAGAAAGGATTGCGTTACGATTTAACCGTTCCTTTTGCACGCTATGTGGCCATGAATAGGAACGATATCACCATGCCATTTAAGCGCTATCAAATGCAGCCCGTTTGGCGTGCAGATAAGCCGCAAAAAGGCAGGTACCGCGAGTTTTGGCAATGCGATGCAGATGTGGTAGGTAGCAACAGTTTGCTCAATGAGGCAGAGCTGTTAAAGATGTATGATGAGGTATTTAATTTGCTGGGATTACCTGTTATCATCAAAATAAATAACCGTAAATTATTGAGTGCCTTGGCCAGTGTGGTGAATGCACAGGATAAATTTCAGGCCATTACAGTTGCCATAGATAAGTTAGATAAAATAGGCATCACAGGCGTTCAGGCGGAACTTGAAAAATCAGGACTGAAATCGGTTCAAACCGAAAAAATTCTTGCCTTTTTAAGTATAGAAAAAGGATTGAATCAGTTGTCTCAAATTGCCGATATCTTGAAAGGAAATGAGGAAGGGGCCTTAGGCATTTTAGAGTTAGAAGAAGTATTAAAAACATTGGCGCTATTGAACACAAAAAATGAGGTTGCCATTGATGTTACCTTAGCACGTGGATTAAGTTACTATACGGGCGCCATTGTTGAGGTTCAATCGAATGTAGGCAGCCTAAAATCGAGCATAGGCGGTGGAGGCAGATACGATAATTTAACAGGGATTTTCGGACTACCTGATATCTCGGGTGTTGGCGTATCATTTGGCTTAGATCGCATCTATGATATCATGGATGAACTCAATTTATTTCCACCTACTTTAAAGGGAAATGATACCCGCATTTTGTTTTGTTATTTTGATGATGAAAGCAGAACCAAAGCCATTGAACTGTGCGCTTCTGTAAGAGATGCGGGCATTGCTGCAGAAGTATATCCGGAGGTAACAAAGAAAATTGGCAAGCAATTGGAGTATGCCAATAAACTAAAAATAGATTTCGCTTGCATCATTGGTTCAAACGAAATTGCCAGTAATAAATTTAATTTAAAGAACCTCGTTAGCGGCGAACAAATTTCAGTAAGTCCTAATGAACTAATAGCACAATTAAGCTAATGGAAAACTATTTTGAAATACATCCTAACCTAGGACTAGCAGATGTAGAAAACATTTTGATGCACGATAAGAAGTTGAAATTATCTGCAGAAAGTAAGCAAGCCATTGAAAACTGTAGGGCATATTTAGACAAGAGAATGGCTTCTGGAACAGATGCAATTTATGGCGTAAATACAGGGTTTGGCTCATTATGCAATACTGTTGTTAGCAAGAATGAATTGGGCACTTTGCAAGAAAATTTATTGCGTTCTCATGCTTGCGGAACGGGCGAATATGTTGACATGGAAGTTATTCGCATCATGTTGTTGCTAAAGATACAATCCTTGGCCTTTGGCAATAGCGGGGTTAGCGTGGCCACTGTAGCTAGGCTTATTGATTTCTTTAACAATGATATTTTTCCGGTGGTCTACGACCAAGGTTCATTGGGCGCTAGTGGCGACCTTGCGCCTTTGGCACATTTATGTTTGCCTCTCTTTGGCGAAGGTGAAGTTTGGGTAAATACCGAAGAAGGATATGAGATACACCGCAGTTCTGATGTGATGGCTCAAATGGCTTGGGAGCCAGTTAAATTGCAATCTAAAGAAGGCTTGGCATTGATCAATGGCACTCAATTTATGAGTGCATATGGTGTGTATGTGTACCTAAAAACGAAATCGCTTTTTAATTGGGCCAATTTAATTGCAGCTACTTCTATTGATGCATTTGATGCACGTATCGACCCTTTTCAGGATGCTTTGCATCAATTAAGACCCCATCAAGGACAGATTGATACCGCAGCAACTATTCGTGGAATTTTGAACGATAGTGAAATTATAAAACAAGTTAAAAAACAAGTACAGGACCCTTATTCATTTAGGTGTATCCCGCAAGTCCATGGGGCCTCTGCAGATGCATTTGCTTATTTTGAAAAGGTTTTGTCTATTGAGATTAATTCTGTAACCGACAATCCAAATATATTTCCGGAGACCGACACCATTATTTCGGGTGGAAATTTCCATGGACAACCCTTAGCCTTGGCCTTCGATTTTATGGCCATAGCCTTGGCAGAACTTGGGAACATTTCTGAAAGAAGAACCTTTCAATTAATCTCTGGTGTAAGAAATTTACCCGCCTTTTTAACGGGTAACCCAGGCTTAAATTCTGGCTTCATGATTCCACAATACACGGCAGCCAGTATTGTTAGTCAGAACAAACAATTATGCACCCCAGCCAGTGTAGATAGCATTGTTAGCAGCAATGGTCAGGAAGACCACGTAAGCATGGGTGCAAATGCAGCCACAAAACTACTGCGCGTATGCAATAATTTAGAAACCATTTTGGCCATAGAATTTATGAATGCAGCGCAGGCCATAGAATTTAGAAGACCCCTTAAAAGTTCTACTTTAATTGAAGAAAAACTTGCCAAATACAGAGAGATGGTGCCTAAGTTGGAGAACGACCGTTACCTTCACGAAGACATCATGATTACATTAGATTTTATCAGATCACAACCATTAACACTACCCGTTTAAGCATTATGGAAATCATTCAACACCCAGACATTAAAGAATTAATAGAGATTGCCATTAGAGAAGATGTGGGCAGTGGCGACCATAGTTCATTGGCATGTATCCCCTCAGATAAAGTGGGCAAAGCCTATTGTGTTGCCAAGGAAGATGGCGTAATAGCAGGCATGGAGCTTGCGGCATATATCTTTAAAAGAATTGATTCAAACTTGAGTTATACTCCCTTAAAAATAGATGGAGATGCCATTTCAAAAGGCGAACATGTATTTGAAGTAATTGGTTCAGACATTAGCATTTTAACTGCCGAAAGATTGGTGCTTAATTTTATGCAACGCTTAAGTGGAATTGCTACTCAAAGCAGGAAAATGGCTTTGTTGTTAAAAGACTATCATACCACCATTTTAGATACCCGTAAAACTACACCTGGCATGCGCATGCTAGAAAAATGGGCTGTGCAATTGGGTGGATGTAAAAATCACCGCATGGGATTGTACGATATGATTATGCTAAAAGACAACCACATTGACTTTGCAGGTGGCGTAAAACAAGCCATCGAAAAAACACATCAATACCAAAAATTTAAAGGTCTGAACCTACCCATAGAAATAGAAACGCGTAATTTGGATGAGGTGAGGCAGGTAATGGAAATTGGCGGTATAACGCGCATTATGCTCGATAATTTTAAACCAGAGCTATTAAAAGAAGCCATTGCCCTTATTGCAGGCAAATTTGAAACAGAAGCCAGCGGAGGCATAACCATGGATAATATTGAGGCTTATGCAGCTAGTAATGTAGACTTTATATCGGTAGGAGCGCTTACCCATTCATCCAAAAGTATTGATCTAAGTCTAAGGGTTTCGGCCTAAATTTGTGCATTTTGCAAAATTTTCTTACTATTTTGCTTTTGTTTCTTGAATAATTTCTTAATATTTGTTATCTAAACAAACTTAAAAAACAAGCATAAAAATGAAAAATCTATTCAAAAGCTCATTAGCCATTTTGATTGGTCTTTCTCTTACCATGTCAGCATGTAAGAAGGAAGATAGTAAAACAGAAGATACCAACAACAACAACAATGGTGGAGTTACCATACCACAAACACAAAAATCTACTGTAATTTATTTTGGTGGAACATGGTGTCCTCCTTGTGGTGCTTATGGAAAACCAGCCAAAGAACAAATCAAGGCAGCAGTAAAAGACAAAGTTTCTATTATTTCTTGCCAAGTAATGAACAATGATCCAATGATTTCTACAGCTGGTGATGAATTAGTAGCAATGTTTAAACCAGCAGGTGTTCCTGCTATGTATATTGGTGCAAATGATGATCCTATTACTGCCATGATTGGTGGTAGCACAGCTACAGGTACTACTGCAATTGGCCATGTAAATACACAATCTGCTAAAACAGCTAAAGTGAACATGGTTCTTTCTCATACTACTACTACAGACGGACTTATCAATGTAACCATTAATGGTAAATTCTTTTCTGATTTAACCGACGAATATTATATCTCAGGTTATTTGTTAGAAGATAAATTAAACTATGCACAATCAAATGATTTAAGTACAGAGAAAAACATTCATTACAATGTAATGCGTGCTAAATTTGGTACTTCTGCAACTGGTGAATTAATTAAAGCAGCTCCTAAGAAAGATGAAACTTTCAAAAAAGAAATGGCTTTCTTTATTCAACCAACTTTCAAAAAAGAAAACTTGTCAGTTGTTATCGTAGTTTGGAAAAAAGGTGCTACTGGTTTAACCATTAGCAACTCAGCAAACTTCCATTTAAACTAAGGTTAAAGGAATTATAAAAAAAAGACCGGCTTTCAGTCGGTCTTTTTTTTTATGTTTGTACCTATGTGGCAAGCCTATATCAATGGATTTAAATTGTACTTGCAATTAGAAAAATCGCTATCCAAAAACTCTATAGCCGCCTATCTCCACGATGTAGAAAAATTTACCCAATTTCTTGAAATAGAAACCCTGCAGCTCGCCCCTACCCAAATAAAACTCAAACAACTCAGAGATTTCATAGGATATCTAAACCAATTGGGCTTGGAGGCCAATAGTCAGGCACGCATTGTATCTGGACTGAAAGCCTTCTATAAATACCTGTTGATGGAGGATGAGATAAAGCAAAGTCCGGCCGAGCTTTTAGAAGCGCCTAGATTGAGCCGAAAACTTCCACAAGTATTGGAGGTCCACGAAATAGACGAAATGGTGTTGCAACTCAATTTAAGCACACCAGAAGGATTGCGCAACAAAGCCATTATAGAAACCCTATTTAGTTGCGGGTTAAGGGTAAGTGAAGCCACCGAATTACGTATTTCAAATATTTCTTTTGAAGAGCAATACATTAAAGTCACAGGCAAAGGAAACAAAGAACGCCTCATTCCTATTAGCATTTCGGCACTCAACATCATCGATTTATATTTAAAAGAAGTACGCCATCATCAGACCCCTAAACCAGGTTGTAATGATATTTTATTCTTGAACAGAAGATGCGGCAAATTAAGTAGGCAAATGATTTTCTACATCCTTAAAGACCTTGCCTCTGCCGCAGGTATAAACAAAGTAATTAGTCCGCATACCTTGCGCCATTCCTTTGCCACCAGCTTGGTTGAGGCCGGAGCAGATTTAAGGGCTGTGCAACAAATGTTGGGACATGAGAGCATCACTACCACAGAAATATATACCCACCTCGATAGAGAATATCTAAGAGATGTGGTGATACAATTTCACCCAAGGAGCAAAAACTAGCAGCTTATACCTGCGAGAAACTTGGCAACATCGCTTAAGTAGCAGGAAAATGAGCACACCTAACAACCTTTTTAATCCCCAAATGCATCTCATCCTGTTTAGCATTATTTCCAAATTCACTTCCTTATAACTAACTTGCCACCATGAATCAAGTGATTTGGATAGCCTTTGGAGGGGCCATAGGAGCAATACTGCGTTACCTAACCGCAGTGGGAATAAACCTGTTGATGCCACTCAATTTCCCCTTGGGGACCTTGGTGGTAAATATACTTGGCTGCTTTATAATTGGGATAGTTTTTGCGAGTCTTAATCAACTCCCTAATTTTGAGAGCACCCTCAAACCCTTTTTGGTTATTGGCATCCTAGGCGGATTCACTACCTTCTCTAGCTATGCCATGGAATTGTTGCAACTCACCCAAACCCAACAATTCGGCAAAGCACTATTCTATTTTTCACTCAGTAATTTTGGCGGTTTTGCTGCAGCCTGGCTAGGCTTTAAGACATTCAGCGCATGAAAGGAGTAGTCATCAAATCTACGGGTAGCTGGTATTCGGTTCGAACCGAAAATGGAGCGATCCATGCTTGCCGACTCAAAGGAAAATTTAGACTCAAAGGCATTAAGCACACCAACCCTGTTACGGTGGGCGACAAAGTGAATTTTGAATTGGAGCCAGAATCGCACAATGGTATAATTGATGCCATAGACGATCGCAAGAATTACATCATACGCAAGGCCAATAACCTAAGCAAACAAACGCATATTATTGCCAGCAATCTCGACCAAAGTTTGCTCATCATTACCTTGGCATTCCCAAAAACATCGTTGGGGTTTATAGACCGCTTCTTGGTAACCTCGGAGGCCTATCACATACCCGCAGTATTGGTGTTTAATAAGTGTGATTTAATGACCCATGGCTTCGATGAAATACTCGATGAAACCATTGAATTGTATGAACGCATTGGCTATACCTGCCTTAAAACATCTACTGTAACCGGACAAGGAATTGCAGAATTTAAAAACTTATTGCACAATAAAACATCCTTGTTAAGTGGGCATTCTGGGGTGGGTAAATCTACCCTATTAAACCACCTCGAACCCAATCTCAATTTAAAGACCACAGCTATTTCCAATTACTCTCAAAAGGGACAACATACCACCACCTTTGCAGAAATGCATCCTTTGAGCTTTGGTGGCTATATCATAGATACTCCAGGCATAAGGGAATTTGGATTGGTAGACTTTTTGGATGCAGAAGTGAGTCACTATTTCCGTGAAATGCAACCCCTCATTGGACAATGCAAATTCAACAATTGCAAACACATCAATGAGCCAGAGTGTGCTATCCAAAATGCGGTGCGCAGCGGACAAATTAGTGAACAACGCTTTTCGAGCTACCTCAGCATGATGAGCAACGAAGACATATACGAATGAGAGCACTTATTCAACGTGTAACAGAAGCCTCTGTAAAAGTAGATGGCGCAATCATCGGTTCGATCCAACAAGGTTTACTGATATTGGTGGGCATTGAAGAATTAGATGGCCAAGAGGATATTGAGTGGCTATCGAATAAACTGGTAAACCTAAGAATCTTTAATGATGAGAATGGAGTAATGAACAAAAGTTGTTTGGAAATAGGCGGACAAATTTTGGTGGTAAGTCAGTTTACCCTACATGCAGATACCAAAAAAGGCAACCGACCTTCCTACATCAAAGCAGCACCGCCTAGCATAGCCATTCCCATTTACGAAGCCTTCAAAAAACAATTGCAATCTTTATTACAAAAACCCATCGAATGCGGCGAGTTTGGCGCAGATATGAAAGTTAGTTTAATCAATGATGGTCCGGTTACCATTTGGATCGACACAAAAAATAAATCATGAGCTTAACAATTGAAGAAGCCCAACAAAGGGTAGATGAATGGATCAATACCATTGGCGTTCGCTACTTTAGTGAACTTACCAATACTGCCATTCTCATGGAAGAAGTAGGTGAAGTTGCGCGCATCATGGCAAGAAAATATGGCGATCAATCCTTTAAAAAATCGGATGAGACGGTAGACCTCGCAGATGAAATGGCAGATGTAATGTGGGTACTCATTTGCTTAGCCAATCAAACCGGCATCAACCTCACAGAAGCATTTGAGCGAAATATGGAAAAGAAAACGAAGAGAGATTCTGAGCGACATAAATCTAATCCGAAGCTCTGATAAAAGCTTTAAAAATAGGCATCTCGAAGGATTTAACAGAATTATTGGTTACTATAGATAAATCTATAACTCGCTATAAGTATATAAAAAAGCATAGATTTAGCGAGTTATAAAATCTACACAAACAAGCAATCCATGGTAAGATTGTTCTGAAGCAATTCATTTGCGTAGGCATTATCCTTCACACCATAGGTAGTTAGCATACACAAATGAGTGGCACTTTTGGTTTTGGTTTCTGATTTAAAGCAACCCATTTTATTTCTCAAATTGGTGGCATAGCTTTTATCTATGGTAAATTCATTGATAGAAAACTTCATCTCACAAATGGTAATCACTTGGTCTTTTCTATCTATGAGTAAATCTATTTGTGCACCCTTAATAGCATTTCTACTGCGCCAAGTAGCTACATTACTTTGAACACCATGAATACCCAGAGCCATTTTGATGGGTAGAATATGTTGCAAAGCCACCATTTCAAAAGCATAACCTACCCAACTTCTGTGCACTGGAGTATCTTGTAAGTTTAACCATAAACTAGCATCTGCATATTTCTTGCTGCGCAAAAATTTGAAGTAAAATAGGGTATAAAAATCAAGCAATTGATATAAAGTGTCTTTACTTTGTTTGCCATAAGGAATATAGCTCCTAATAAAGCCACTCAGTTCTAGCTCACTTAAAACTTTGCTAGCTCCTCCCCCATTGGGTATTTTGGCAGCAGCAATAATTTCGTCTCTGGATAAACCTTTGGCCTTTTTGCTTAATGCCTCCACAATGGAAATGTGGTTAGCAGATTGCCTAAACAAAGAGGCATATAAATTATCGAACTCCGTATTTAACAAACCATCTTCCGAAAAACACAAATCATTGATGGTCTGTGCTGCGCTTTTTCCTTTCTTTACCGCATTCATATAATAAGGTATGCCTCCCATTACCATGTAATTCTCTAGGATTTGGTATCTATTCCATTTAATGCCCTTCCTTCGATAAAATGATTCTGTTTCGGCCAAAGTAAATGGAAGGATTTTCATTTTGCATGTTACCCTATTGTGTAAACCTCCCTTGTTATTGATAAGTACATTTAGCATCCATGAGGCAGCAGAACCACAAACAATTAATAAAATATCTTTGCGGGTAGATGCCCAACTGTTCCAGAAATGCTCTAGGGCCTGAATAAAATTTGAACGTGGCGTATCGAGCCAGGGCAACTCATCTAAAAAAACAAGCTTCTTCTTTTGCTTACTCTTTTCTAATAAGGCAATCAATTGTTGAAATGCCTCAAACCATGTTTGGGGTATGGGCAACTCTCTACCTGTTGTTTGATGCCTAGCCATAGCAGCATGAAAATTCATCAACTGCTGCGATAAGGTAGCTTGGGCTAAACCAGATAGTTGAAAATTAAAGTTATTGGAAAAAGTCTCTCTAATTAAAAAAGTCTTTCCTACACGGCGCCTCCCGTATACAGCTACAAAATCTGACTGTTTAGACTGAACCAAGCTCTTAAACAACTCAATTTCCTTAACTCTACCCACAATAGTTGTTCCCATATCAAAATTTATATCTCGCTACAAATATATATTTTTTATACTATTTAGCAATTTATAACTCTATAACGCGCTATAACTATTCATTTATTAATAGTTATAGCGAGTTATACCAATAAAAAAGACGCTTTAAAATCAGATTATCAATGATTTAATAAAATACTAACGCACCAATAAAACAAATATAAAAAACATAAGAAAATGAAAACCTTTTTCTTATATAAAAATTGAAAATAATGAAACAAACAAGTGAAGGAGCATCTTAAAGGACTGAAGATGATTGTCTTTTAAAAAAGTAAGCACGAGAAATAGTTGAAAGGTGGCAGGAGAAAAGGGGCTAAGTACCCGCCAAAAATAAAAAAAGGGCAAGCTTACTGCATCGCACTGCTACAACCTCACGCCCTTGCTACATTCCTGTCCTGGGGGATTAGAGGGAGCTAGTCGTACAGGGCTCACCCAAGCGCAAAAGTAGGTTTTTACACTTTACCATGCAAACAAAAGTTGGCTTTTAGCTTTTGGCCTTTGGCAATTAGCCATTTAACATCAGGTAATGAGGCTAATTAACTCTTAATTACTATGCTTTCTGCTTACTTGCTGTTTGCAAATAGCCTTTGGTAATTATGGCCGATTATGTATCATTGCATTAAACAACTGCCTTTGGCTATTGCCCTAAAGCCAATAACCAAAGGTCAATAGCCAATAGCAAAAAATGAATAACCTCGTTACAGAACTACACAATCGTTTAGAAAAAATATTTCAAGGTGGCGGCGCAAAGGCTGCTGCAAAACAAAAGGAAAAAGGCAAAATGTTAGCGCGCGAGCGTGTTGCCTATTTGTTAGATGCTAACAAACCACAAATTGAAATTGGTGCTTTGGCTGGTTACGAAATGTATGCAGAACACGGTGGTTGTCCGGGTGGAGGTGTTGTAGTTGTTATGGGTTATGTGAGCGGTAGGCAGTGCATTGTGGTTGCCAACGACGCCACTGTAAAGGCAGGAGCTTGGTTTCCAATTACAGGCAAGAAGAATTTGCGTGCACAAGAAATTGCCATGGAAAACAAATTACCCATTATCTATTTGGTGGATAGTGCGGGTGTGTATTTGCCCATGCAAGATGAGATTTTTCCCGACAAAGAACATTTCGGTAGAATATTTAGAAACAATGCCATCATGAGTAGCATGGGTATTACCCAAATTGCTGCTGTAATGGGCTCTTGCGTGGCAGGTGGCGCTTACCTACCTATTATGAGCGATGAGGCCATGATAGTAGATAAAACAGGCTCTATCTTTTTGGCAGGTTCGTATTTAGTGAAAGCTGCTATTGGAGAAGATATAGACAATGAAACTTTGGGCGGAGCATCCACCCATTGCGAGATAAGTGGAGTAACCGATTATAAGTTCGAAAACGATGCTGCATGTTTGGATCGGATCAAACGGATATTTGATAAAATTGGTGATTACGAGAAGGCTGGTTTTAATAGGGCTGAACCTATTGCGCCTAAGAAATCGATGGATGACGTTTACGAAGCGGTGGCTAACTTTACCAAGCCTTTTGATGTGATGGAAATTATTGAGCGCCTAGTTGATGCCGATAGTTTTGATGCTTACAAAGATTTGTATGGCAAAACCATCATTTGCGGCTATGCGCGCATAGATGGTTGGGCTGTTGGAATTGTAGCCAATAATAGGTTGGTGGTGAAGGCTAAAAAGCCTAAGCAGAGCGCTACAGACAACCCAATGGAGATGCAAATTGGTGGCGTAATTTATAGTGATAGTGCAGATAAGGCTGCGCACTTTATTATGAATTGCAATCAGAAAAAAATACCCTTGTTGTTCTTACAAGATGTAACTGGATTTATGGTGGGTTCAAGAAGTGAACATGGCGGCATTATAAAAGATGGTGCCAAATTGGTGAATGCACAAGCAAACTCTGTAGTACCAAAATTCACCATTATAACAGGTAATTCATATGGAGCAGGTAATTATGCCATGTGTGGTAAAGCCTATGATCCACGCCTTATTGCGGCTTGGCCTAATGCAAAAATTGCGGTAATGGGTGGTGCACAAGCAGCAAAAGTTTTATTGCAAATTGAAGAAGCAAGTCTCAAGGCAAAAGGTGAAGTGATTGATGAAGAAAAACACAAAATATTACTTGATCAAATTACCCAAAAATACGAACGTCAGACAGAGCCGTATTACGCTGCTGCACGTTTATGGGTTGATGCTATTATTGACCCTAAGCAAACCCGCACATGGATTAGTATGGGCATAGAGGCCGCTAACCATGCGCCAATTACGAAAGAATTTAGACCTGGTGTAATTAGGGCTTAAGTATGAATAGAATAAGCTTACTGCTTATATCCTTCTTGTTGGCATTACCAAGTGTATTTGCCCAAAAGCTGGTAGTTAAGCCTATACCAAGCTGGGTGGTTCATGAGCAGGTGCCTGCAAGCAATTTAGTAGATGCTGCAGAAGTGAGCAATGGTACTTATTACTTGTTGCTCGATGAGCAAGAAAGAATAGAAGATGAGGTAGCCTATAATCATTATGCCATGCATTTTATTAATGAGGCAGGGGTTAGCAATAGTTCAGAAATTAGCATTGTTTACCACCCTTCTTACCAGCAGTTGCATTTTCATTTTGTGAAGCTGATTAGAAATGGCAAAAGCATTGATCAATTGAAGCAGAATCAAGTTCAATTCTTACAAAGGGAGACCGATCTTGATTATAAAATGTTGGACGGCTCTTATACAGCTTTGCTCTCTTTAAAGGATGTGCGCAAAGGAGATGTGCTAGAATATGCCTACAGCATTGTAGGCAGAAACCCCATTTTTCAAGGCAAATTTTATGGTTCGCGTTTGCTTTCTTTTGGCGTTCCAATTGTGGCTCAAAAGCTAAGATATACGTGGAATAAAAACCGTAAACTATTTCATTTGGTTCAGGGCCAACCTAAATACAATGCTAAAATAAGTGAAAGTGGAAATGAGAAGATATTGTTTATTGAGAGCAAGGTTTTAAAGAGTGAAGAATTTGAAGACAATATTCCTTTTAACTTTGAGCCTACCAGTCCAGAAATTACTATATCAGAATATGAAACATGGGCTGATGTTACACAATGGGGTTTACAAATTTATGCCGAACCAAGCGCCGTTGCAGCCAATATAAAAGCCAAGGTAAAAGAACTCACTTTTGGTGTTAAATCGTCCGAGGAAAAAGCACAAAAAATCATCCGCTTTGTGCAAGATGAAATTAGGTATTTAGGGATTGAAATTGGAGAGAGTTCGCATAGGCCTGCTCAACCAGAAATTACGCTAGACAGGCGCTTTGGGGATTGTAAAGACAAAACAGTTTTACTGCGTGCTATGCTAAAGGAGATAGGAATAAAATCTTATCCCATGTTGGTGAATACCAACTTAAGAGATGGCATTAAACACTTGCTACCTGGTCCGCATGTTTTTAACCATGTAGTGCTCACGTTTGAGCTAAATAAGGAGATTTATTTTATAGATGCCACCATGGCCTACCAAAGAGGCAAACTGAATTTAGTGCAGTTTCCTAATTATGGAAGTGGCTTGGTAATTAGGGCTGAAAATGCTGGTTTAACAGGTACATTTATTGCGGAAAGAATTAACAAGAGAATCATCGACGAGTACTTTCAAATTAGAGACACCCTTGAACCTGCGCGCTTAAAAGTTGTTACCCATCATTATGGAGAACAAGCAGATGAAGCGCGACTAGAACTTGCCAATAATGCTGCAGCAGATGTACAAAAAAACTACCTGGAGTTTTACCAGAACATCTATGGTGAAATAAGTTCTGATGGTAAAATGTTGGTGGAGGATATTGAAGATAAGAATGAGCTGGTGATTACTGAGTTCTATAAGATTGCAAAAATCTGGTCGTACAACGAAGCAGAGAAAGTATTTGAGCTCAATGTATACGCACAAACCTTGAGAGGCTCTCTAGGCGACCCTAAACCGGGGGCCAGAAAATATCCTTATGGGCTTAAGTATCCTTATGAAATAAAACAGAGCTTGCACTTAGATTTACCAGAAACCTGGAACCTTCAAGAAGAAAAAAATCAAATACTCAATCCGGCTTTTGTTTATACTTTTACTTCCGAATTGGGTGAAAAGCCTAATCAATTAAACTTACATTATCATTATATTTCTGGTAGAGATTATGTGGAAGCCAACGAGTATACCAAGTTTGTAGAAGACACCAAAAAAATATCAGACTTATATGGATATAGAATTACCTGGAGTCGCAATTTTTCTGCTATCACCAGCAATTCGGACACACACAATTGGGGACTTCTCTTCTTAAGCATGATGCTCTTGGTTGTTTGTACCATGGTGGCTCATCGCTTGTATTTTCATCATGATCCACTTCCAACAAGTGGCATACCCAATGTTTCTATAGACCTTGGAGGGTGGCTCATTATGATTGCGATTGGACTAACCCTATCGGCAGGATTTCAAGTATATAATTTCTTTACCCAAGACTACTTTAACCAGGCTAGTCTTAACGCATTAAGCTCTCCTGAACATCCTTATTATAGTAAGTTTTGGGGACTTCTTTTTACCATAGAAATTCTGCTCTCGGTTCCTATGTTTATTCTTACGCTGCTTACAATTGTATTGCTGTTTAAAAGACGAACAAGCTTCCCCTATTTCTATATCATTCTAATGGTATCCAATTTAGGTTATGCAATGTATCAAGTGTTGGTGGCAGAGCAATTTGATTTTGAAGAAGGTAATCTTGAGTACTATAGAGGCCTTGGACGCGCAATCATTGGTTCGGCCATATGGATTCCTTATATTTTGCGTGCAGATAGGGTAAAGCAGACCTTTACCATGATGCAGAAGGCGCCATTTACGGATCCAGATGAAAATGAGCTTAAAAATGAGGACTAAATATCCTTTTTGTAGCTAATTAATTCACAATTATTTAGCTTGATTTTTAGATATTTCTTACTTACTTAGTAGAACTATTTAAACCCTCCCAATATGTCGAATTCTTCGTCAGGAAAATCCTGGCTTTCCTCCAAATCAATCCTTGTAGCTATAGCTCTTTTAACTTTGTTATCAGGAATCTATTTACTAAATGCAAAATCGGCTGTAAAAAAGCGAGGGCGTATCAATCCAGCATTTGCAAGCTATATCAGTGCACATACCGCGGGTAGCATTTCGCGTGCTTCGAGTATCCGCATTCAATTGGCAAATAATTTTGGCGACAGTTCAAAAATAGGTGAGGAATTAAATGTCTTTTCCTTTGAGCCTTCTATTAAAGGAAAAGCACATTGGGTAAATGCCAGCACCATTGAATTTATTCCAGCAGAACCCTTGCCATCTGGACAAGAATACGAAGCAAGTTTTTTGTTGGATAAAATTATTGAAGTGCCAGATGAACTCGAGGAATTTGAATTTGATTTTAAGGTAATAGCCCAAGATTTTGAAGTTGCTTATCCCACTTTTGAAACCTTAGATCCACTTAAGCTACAATACCAAAGATTGAGTGGAACCTTAAGTACTGCTGACATTGAAGACGATTCAAAAATCGAACAATTATTAAAAATTTCGCAAGGAGGAAAGTTCTTTCACGTGAAGTGGGAACATGCGGCAGATAAAAGAACGCACCGATATATAGTAGATAGTTTATTAAGAAAAAACATAGAAACAGAAGCCCTTATTGAGTGGGATGGTGCGGCTTTAAATATTGAGAAAAAAGGAGAACACAAAGTTAAAATTCCAGCCATTGGTGATTTTAGTGCCATCAATGCAATGGTAGTAAATGATGGCGCACAATACATCAATGTTTACTTTTCTGACCCCATTTTACCTGGTCAAGATTTAAGTGGCCTAATTCATTTCGATAGAAATGTTTCGCAATCCACTGCCAATCCCATAGAATTAAAATTCACCATAGATGGCCATTACATCAGGTGTTATCCTAATGTTACCTTAAGTGGAAGTTATCCATTGTATATTGAAGCAGGGATACAAAACACCTTGGGGTATAAACTTAAAACCCCACAAACTTTAATGGTCACTTTTGCAGATGTAATGCCCTCTGTAAACATACTAGGCAAAGGAGTTATTATGCCATCTTCTAATAAATTACTATTGCCGTTTGAAGCTGTTGGGTTAAGAGCAGTGGATGTAACAATAACAAGAATTTATGAAAATAATGTTGCCCAATTCTTACAAGTAAACGATTTAAAAACAGATAGAGAACTTGCACGTGTAGGCAGACCCATGATTAAAAAAATGGTTCCTTTAAATGGAGATAAATTAACCGATTTAGGCAAGGTAAACACCTTTAATTTAAACTTAGATGACTTAATTAGGACAGAACCAGGCGCAATATATCAAGTTAAGATTACCTTTAAGAAAGAGTACTCTTTGTACAGGTGTGTTGGAGAAGAAGCCAATGATGAAGAAAGCGAAATGAAAAGCTTAGAGGAAGAAGAGAACTGGGATGGAGAGGCCAAACAACAAGCAGATGCAAGCTTCTGGGACTATTCTGACGAATATTATAGCGACGATTACAATTGGAATGACAGAGATAATCCATGTAAAAATTCATATTACAATCCGCAACGTTGGGCCAAAAGAAATATCATGGCATCAGACCTTGGCATCATTGCAAAAAGAGGAGGAACCAATCAATTCTTTTTTGCCATAACCAATTTAATTAGTACTAAACCCATGAGTGGTGTTACCCTTGAATTATTAGATTACCAGCAACAACTCATTAGCTCTGGAACCACAGATGGAAATGGATTGGCTCGCATAGATTATACGCGCAAGCCATTCTTGTTAGTAGCTAAATACAAAGAACAAAGAGGCTACCTCAAGCTAGATGATGGATCGTCTTTAAGTTTAAGTCAGTTCGATGTTGCAGGCGACGTGGTACAGAAAGGCCTAAAAGGATTATTGTATGGCGAGCGTGGCGTTTGGAGGCCAGGAGATTCTTTGTATTTAAGTTTTATCTTAGAAGATAAAAATCAAACTTTACCTGCTCTTCACCCAGTGAGTTTAGAAATCTATAATCCGCTTGGTGCCCTTTATAAACGCATCATACAAACCCAATCGCTTAATGGGTTTTACGACTTTAGAACCTGTACAGACCCAGATGCATTAACAGGTAATTACTTGGCTAAAGTGAAGGTAGGAGGAGTTACCTTTCAGCGCAATTTAAAAATAGAAACAGTTATGCCGAACCGACTCAAAATTGAGTTGAATTTTCCGAAAGCGGCCATTGAAAAGGATGAAGTATTAAACACTGTATTAAAATCTAAATGGTTACATGGCGCCATTGCGGATGGACTAGATGCAAAAGTGGAAGCCACCCTAACACCTACTGCCACAAGCTTTAAACGCTATGGTGAGTTTGTATTTGACAATCCCACCAAAAAGTTTTCGAGTGAATCGCAAACTGTTTTCGAAGGAAAACTGAATGCCAATGGAGAAGCAAATCTGAAAATAAATTTCAAGTTAGAAACTCCTGCCGCGGGCATGCTCAATGCAAATTTTGTAACAAAAATATTTGAACCCGGTGGCAATTTTAGTGTAGATAGATTTAGCATTCCTTATCATCCTTATTCCAAGTACATGGGTTTAAAAATGCCCAAAGGAGATGTAGCAAGAGGCATGTTGCTTACAGATACCAATCATGTGGTTCAAGTGGTATGTGTGAATCCCGATGGCTCGTCAGTGCGCGGTCAGACTACCGCTACAGCAAGGTTGTATAAAATAAATTGGCGTTGGTGGTGGGATAAAAGCGAAGATGATTTAAGTACCTATGCAAACAGTGAAGAGTACTCAAACCTCATGGAAGAATCTATTACCCTAAACAATGGGGTAGGTAAATTTAATTTTAGGTTGAACTATCCAGATTGGGGAAGATACTTAATGATAGTGGAAGATGAGGACGGACATTCAACAGGTAAAGCATTTTATATGGATTGGCCAGGATGGGCTGGTAAGGCCCAACGCGAGAATTCAATGGAAGCAGCCATGCTCAATTTTAACCTCAACAAATCGAGTTTTGCCGTTGGAGAAAAAGCAAGCATTACTATTCCAACTCCACAAGCCGGAAGAGCATTGCTTAGCATTGAATCTGGCACCGAAGTTATAGAAACGCATTGGATAGAAGCACAGAAAGGTCAGACTACCTATAGCTTTACCATCACCAAACAAATGATGCCAAATGTATATGCACACGTTACTTTGGTTCAGCCCCATGCTCAAATATTAAACGATTTGCCTATACGCTTATATGGCATTATGCCAATAAGTGTAACCGACCCTCAAAGCTATTTAACACCTGTTATAGCCATGGCAAATCAAATTAGGCCAGATGTAGAAAATACGGTTACCATTAGTGAAACCAATGGCAAAGCCATGACCTATACCTTAGCTGTTGTGGATGAAGGCTTATTAGATTTAACGCGATTTAAAACACCAGATCCACATAATCATTTTTATGCCCGTGAGGCATTGGGTGTTAAAACTTGGGACCTATACGACTATGTAATGGGAGCCTTTGGCACACAATTTAACAGGGTATTGAGCATTGGTGGTGATGAAGGAATCAATAGAAAATCGAAGAGCAATAAGGCCAAAAGATTTAAGCCTGCTGTTAAATTTATAGGACCATTTCATTTGGGAGCCAATCAAAAACACAGTCACCAAATAAATATCCGCGACTATGTTGGTTCGGTAAGAGTGATGGTGGTGGCGGGCTACCAAGGCGCTTATGGCTTTGCAGAGAAAGCCGTGCCTGTTAAAAAGCCTTTGATGATTTTGGCAACCTTGCCAAGAGTACTTAGGCCCAATGAAACGGTGAAATTGCCTGTGAACGTTTTTGCGCTCGAAAATAATGTAAAGCAGGTGAATGTACAGGTTACTGGAAATAACCTAGTAGAAGTGATGGGAAGCAGCAAAAAACTCATGAAGTTTAGTAGGCCTGGAGATGAAATTATTGATTTTGATTTGCGCGTGAAAAAAGGTTTGGGAATTGCCAAGGTAAAAGTGGTGGCCAGTTCTGGAAATGAGAAGGCCGTTTATGAAGTTGAACTTCTGGTTGAGAATCCAAACCCTTATGAAAACAAAGTATATGAAGGAAGCATGGAAGCCAATGCAGCGCTTTCATTGTCGTATGATTTACCAGGTATGGAAGGCACCAATACCGCAAGTTTAGAAGTATCTAGCATCCCTCCTATTAATTTGGAAAGCAGGCTTAGGTACCTTGTACAGTATCCGCACGGTTGTGTAGAACAAACTACTTCGGCTGTATTTCCACAAATTGCCCTGAACCGATTAATGGAGTTAAACGAGGGTTGGAAAAAGGAAATTGACAAAAATATCAAAGCTGGTATTACTCGTTTGAAAGGATTTCAAACAGCCGAAGGAGGCATGAGTTACTGGCAGGGAGAGCAACAAGCAGATGAATGGGCAAGCAACTATGCAGGTCATTTTATGGTGGAAGCACAAAACGCAGGATACACTTTGCCACTTAATTTTTTAGTGAATTGGAAAAAGTATCAACGCAACAAAGCTTTGGCTTGGACAAGTAATGGAAATATGGGAGCTGATTTTATTCAGGCCTATCGTTTATATACCTTGGCGCTTTCAAAATCGCCTGAGCTGGGTGCAATGAACCGCTTAAAAGAACAAGCAAAAATGAGCTCGGCCACCAGATGGAGATTGGCCGCAGCATACGTACTTGCTGGAAACAAAGATGCAGCTGCCAGTTTGGTAAAAAATGAAAAACTTCAAGTAGCAAATCAACAAACATTAGAAATGGATGAAACTTATGGCGCCCCAGAGCGCGATGAGGCCATGCTTTTGGAAGCGCTCATTTTAATGGGTGAGCAAGCCAAAGCCAACATCTTACTAAAAAAAGTTTGTGCAAATTTGGGTGGCAATAATTATATGAGCACACAAAGTACTTCATACTCTTTATTGGCTGTAGCTAGTTTAACGGGTAGGTTCAACAGCAATCAAGTATTGGAGTTTGATTATACTTTTGAAGGTAAAACACAAACGTATAGAACCAAAGGTCAGCTTGCCCAAATACAAATACCTGTGAATGGAACCCGTGGAGGAAAGGTTAGTGTTAAAAACAAGAGCGGACAATTAAGCTTTGTGCGCCTCATTACTCGCGGTCAGCCAGAGATGGGCAAACAAACAAGTGAACAAATAAATTTGGGCATGGAAGTAGTATATAAAACCATGCAAGACCAAGTGATAAATCCAACGAGCATTGTTCAAGGAACAGATTTTAAAATTGAGGTAACCCTAAGCAATCCCGGACTCATGGGCAATTATAAAAACATGGCCTTATCGCAAATATTGCCATCGGGTTGGGAGATTCACAATGCACGAATGGATAACAACGAAACCGAAAACAAATATGGAGTACCACGTTATCAAGACATCAAAGATGATAGGGTCTACTCTTATTTTGATTTAGGTCAGAAACAAAAAGTAACTTATGTAATCTTGCTAAATGCTTCTTATTTAGGCAAATTTTATTTGCCAGGTTTTACCTGTGAAGCCATGTATAATGGGGCGGTTCATGCAAGAGAAGCAGGCAAATGGGTAGAAGTAATACCTAAGCCATAGAGATAGGTTTTGCATGCAAATAAGATTTAAAAAAGTAAGCAAAAAATACCGTTATGGTATACTTGCTTTGCTGCTTATTGCTTTTTGGTTTTGCTTGCCTAAACCTCTATTTAAGCGACCCTACTCGGCCATTTTGCTCGACAAAAATGCTAAGCTATTGCAGGCAAAAATAGCCAGTGATGGTCAGTGGCGATTTAAAGAAACCAATGAAGTTCCGCATAAATTTGCGCAGGCCATCATCTGTTTTGAAGACAAGAGATTCTTCTATCATCCCGGTATTGACCCAATAGCATTGGCAAGGGCTTTCTGGCTGAACCTAAAACATGGTGGAGTAAAAAGTGGTGGATCAACCTTGAGCATGCAAGTGATACGATTATCGCGAAACAAATCGCGCAACGTGTATCAAAAACTGGTGGAGATGATACTCACACTTAGGTTAGAGCTAGGATACAGCAAGCAAGAAATTCTTACCTTGTATGCAAACCATGCACCCTTTGGGGGTAATGTAGTGGGTTTGCAAACAGCGGCATGGCGGTATTTTGGTCGAAGTGCAGAGCAATTATCTTGGGGCGAGGCAGCCAGCTTAGCCGTATTACCTAATAGCCCTGCCTTGGTTCGGCCCGATAAAAACAGAAATTTACTATTAGAAAAACGCAATGCTTTATTAGATAAAATGCAGCAACAAGGCATTGTAGATGTGCAAACATGTGCCTTGGCAAAACTAGAGCCTATACCCAATGCTGCCTTGCCATTGCCAAACTATGCACCCAATTTATTGGCTTCCTTGCAACAAGGAATTTACGGTGAGGAAGGCAAAAGTTCGATCATAGAAACCAGTATAGATTTAGGTTTACAAGATCGAGTAAATCAAATTTTAGAAAGACATCATCAATCGCTTAAGGCCAATGGAATCAATAATCTTGCGGCTTTGGTAATGGATATTGAGAGCAATGAAGTATTGGCCTATGCAGGCAATGTATTGCATCCAGAAGACCCAGAAGTAGAAAGTTTTGTAGACATGATACCCGCGCGCAGGAGTCCGGGAAGTACGCTTAAACCCTTGTTATACGCGGCCATGTTGCAAGATGGTTTTATCTTACCTAAAACATTATTGGCAGATATACCCACTCAAATTGCAGGCTATACACCACAGAATTTTGATTTGCAATATGATGGAGCAGTGCCTGCAGATAAGGCATTGGCGCGCTCTCTAAACATACCAGCAGTAAGAATGTTGCAACAATATAGGTATGAAAGATTCTATTTTTTATTGAAGCAACTTGGCTTAAAAAGTTTGAATAAAGGTTCTGATCATTATGGCTTATCCCTTATTTTAGGAGGTGGAGAAAACAGTATTTGGGAAATAAGTGGTGTGTATGCAAGCTTGGCAAGGCAGCTCAATCATTATGGCAAATACAGTGGCAAATATGATATGAGTGATGTTAAACCTCCTTCCGTTTTTAAAGGAGATTTGCGCATGGGGCACGAAGGTGAAAAAGTTATCGCGTCTAAAAAAGATTTGAACCAGGAACAGCACCTTGATAAGACAAAAATGCTTGATAGAAGTAAGCTATCTGCAGGTGCGGTTTACAATACCTTTGAAGCCATGCAAGAGTTGGTGAGGCCAGGTGAAGAGCAGCTATGGAATCAGTTTGTCTCTTCAAAAAAGATAGCCTGGAAAACGGGCACAAGCTTTGGGTTTAGGGATGGTTGGGCTATTGGATTAACACCCAAACATGTGGTATGTGTTTGGGTGGGGAATGCAGATGGTGAAGGTCGGCCAGGACTTACAGGTATACAAACTGCGGCACCAGTGATGTTTGAAATCATGAAGTTATTACCTTATTCACCTTGGTTTTTACAACCCTTCGACGACATGAATTATACTCCGTTCTGCAGGCAAAGTGGCAATATTCCCAATGCCCATTGTAGCGATATTGATACCCTTTGGATAGCCAAATCTATAGGTCAGGGACCACAATGCAATTACCATCAATTGATACACGTAGATGCTAAAAAGCAATTTAGGGTAAGCAGTGATTGTGAGTCTACCATTAACATGAAGCATGAAAGTTGGTTTGTATTGCCACCAGCTATGGAGTGGTATTACCGCAACCACAATCCTAGTTACAGAAGCCTTCCGCCTTGGCGCACAGATTGTGCGGGCGCCAACTCACAAGCCGCTATGGAGATGATTTACCCCAAAAGAAATACACAAATATTTGTACCCAAGGAGCTAGATGGAAGCAGCAGTAAATGTGTATTTGAAGTGGCCCATCGAAATGCAGATATTAAAATATTTTGGCACCTCGATGATCGATTTATTGGTTCAACCCGAAGCTTTCATCAAATGGGTTTGAACCCAAGCGAAGGCAAACACTTGCTTATCTTAATTGACCAAAAAGGCGAACGTTTAGAATTACCTTTTGAAGTACTTAAAAAATAAATGAGCTTGACAATAATTAAGAATTATGCTTCCTATGTTTGAAGTAAACAAATGCTCCGAGATTAAACTAATTTCTCGCTGAGTTTCTCGATGGCTTTTTTAGCAGATTTTCCTTCGTAAATAATTTGAAAAACCGTATCCATGATGGGCATCTTTACCTGCATTTTTTCATTGAGTTCGTGCAAGTTTTTGGTAGCATAATATCCCTCTGCAATCATCTTCATTTCTAGTTGCGCAGCTTGCACCGTATAACCCTTGCCAATCATATTGCCAAAGGTTCTGTTTCGGCTATGCACAGAGTAACCTGTAACCAACAAATCGCCCAGGTATGCACTGTGGTTAATCTTTCTATCTGTATCGGTAATATTGCGCAAGAAACGTTTCATTTCGCGTATGCTATTGCTCATTAACACTGCTTGAAAATTATCGCCATAACCCAAGCCGTGACAAATACCAGCAGCCACCGCGTATATATTCTTTAGCACCGCGCCATATTCTGTTCCGCGCACATCAGAAGAAGCCACTGTTCTTATGTAAGCATTGCCTAAAGTAAGGGCAAAAGAGCGTGATAGGTCTTGGCCAGAACCCGCAATAGTGAGGTACGAAAGCTTTTCGTTGGCAACTTCCTCGGCATGACAAGGACCCGAAATAACTAATATTCTTTTTTCATCTATGCCATAATAATCCATAAAATAATCGCCTACAATTTGTTTGGTAGAAGGCACCAATCCTTTGATGGCACTTACGATAATTTTGTTCTTAAATAATTCTTTTGGAACCGAAGCCAAAGATGATTCTAGGAAAGCAGCAGGAATGGCAATTAAAAGCACCTCTGCCTCCTCCACCAACTCCTCTAAATTGGAACTCACTTTTACATGCTCAGGGTGAATTTCTATTGAACTAATATAATCTGGATTGTGATGATGTTTGCGGATATATTCGGCCTTTTCCTCGCTCCTTACCCACCAACTTAAGCTTTGAATTCCGCTTTTGCCACTCGCCTTATTTTCACTCAAAATCTTCACCAAAGCCGTTGCCCAGCTCCCGCCTCCAATAACTGCTATACTTTTCAAATTCACCATTGCTCCAAATTTTACAGGTGCAATTTACATTTTCAATATTAATAAAAAAGGGACCCGAGTTATTCGGGTCCCTTTTTGGTTTTATTCGGTCTGAACCGATATCGGTTCGAACAGAAACTTATTGAGGATTATTCTCTGGACGTGGCTCACGAGGCGGACGAGGTCCACGATCGTCTCTTCTACCACCATCTCTTGGTCCACGGTTATCACCACGTGGTCCGCGATCATCTCTAGGAGGTCTGTTTTCTCTTGGAGCAGGCTCCACATAACCTTCTGGCTTAGGCAATAAAACCTTGCGGCTTAACTTAAGCTTACCGGTTTTTTGGTCAACCTCAATCAACTTCACTTTAATTTCTTCGCCCACTTGAAAAACACCATCCATGGTTGCTAAGCGCGACCAGCCAATTTCTGAGATATGCAATAAGCCATCTTTACCAGGCATAATTTCTACGAAAGCACCAAAGTCAACGATAGACTTTACTTTACCTACATATTCTGTACCTACTTCTGGAATGGCAACAATGGCGCGAATCATAGCCAATGCTTTGTCTAAGCTCTCTTTGTTGTTAGAAGCAACTTCTACTATACCTGTATTATTTTCTTCGGTAATAGAGATAGTTGCGCCCGTATCGCGCTGCATGCCTTGAATAATTTTTCCACCGGGTCCGATTACCGCACCAATGAAATCTTTGTCGATTACCAAAGTAACGATACGCGGAGCATTTGGTTTGTAATCTACATTTGGTTCAGCAATGGTCTTGTTCATTTCATCCATGATGTGTAAACGACCAGCTTTGGCTTGGTTCAGGGCTTCTTCTACCATTTCCCATTTAAGACCATTGATCTTAATGTCCATTTGGCAAGCAACGATACCGTTTTTGGTACCCACTACTTTAAAGTCCATATCACCCAAGTGATCCTCATCACCTAAGATATCAGAAAGGATAGCAAATTTGCCCGAATTTTCATCATTAATTAAACCCATGGCAATACCACTTACGGCACCACGCACCTTAATACCTGCATCCATTAAGGCCAATGAACCCGCACAAACGGTAGCCATAGAAGAAGAGCCATTAGATTCTAGGATATCAGAAACGATACGCACTGTATAAGGGTTCTCTGGTGAGCCTGGCAATACGCGCTTTAAGCCACGTAAGGCTAAGTTACCATGTCCAATTTCTCTTCTACCCGGACCACGATTTGGTTTTACCTCACCTGTAGAGAAAGAAGGGAAATTATAGTGTAATAAGAATTTGGCGTAACCTTCATTCATTGGGCTATCCAACATTTGCTCATCCATTTTGGTACCTAGGGTAACAGTGGTAAGCGATTGTGTTTCGCCACGGGTGAAGATGGCAGAACCGTGTGTTCCTGGCAAGTAACCCACTTCGCTCCAGATAGGACGAACCTCATCAAGGTTACGGCCATCTAAGCGTGTGCGATCGTTGATGATCATGGCTCTTACAGCGTCGTACTCTACGTGGTGGAAATATTTGTTCATCAAGAACTTATCTACCTCAGTACCTTCTGGCAAAGAAGCTTTGTACTCCTCGCGAATGGCTTTAAAAGCAGCGCTACGCTCGCCTTTACCCGCTTTAGATTTAGCTACCGCATAAATTTTATCGTAGGCAAAATCGTGTATGGCTTTTTCCAATTCTGGATTGCTGCGTTCGTGGTTGTATTCGCGTGTTGGCTTTTTGCCACCAAGCATTTCAACCAATTCCCACTGCGCTTTAATTTGCAATTTGATGGCATTGTGACCAACTTTCATAGCCTCCAACATATCTAATTCGCTCACTTCGGCACATTCGCCTTCCACCATGTTTAAATCGTGTTCGGTACCTGCAACGATCAAATCCATATCGGCACGCTCTAATTCATCCTTGTAAGGATTGATTACAAATTTGCCATCAATACGCGCTACACGTACTTCAGAAACCGGACCATTAAAAGGAACATCACTTACGATTAAAGCAGCAGAAGCTGCAAGTCCAACCAAAGCATCAGGAAGAATATTGGTATCTGCAGAGATAAGGGTTAAAGCAACCTGCGTATCTGCATGGTAGTTTTCAGGGAAAAGCGGACGTAAGGCACGGTCTACGATGCGGCTAATAAGCACCTCGTAATCGGTTAATTTTGCTTCACGCTTGTGGAAGCTACCAGGGATGCGACCAACAGACGCAAATTTCTCCTGATAATCTACAGTAAGTGGCATAAAATCCACATCTTCTTTGGCATCTTTGGCAGAAACCACGGTAGCTAGGATCATGGTATCACCCATTTTCACTACCACGGCGCCATCGGCCTGGCGGGCTAACCTGCCCGTTTCGATGCTGATGGTTTTACCATCAATTTCGAAAGTTTTAATTGTTGCTATTGACATATTTTCTTGTCGTTTTTTCTTAGAATTTTAAAAATAAAGGGGCAGCACCGTTTGGCCTGCCCCTTTTTCCAATAAATTAAAACACCCTAATCTTGCGATTTGGGAGAGTAGATTACTTACGCAATTCAAGTTCTTTAATGATATCCCTGTAACGAAAAACGTCTTTACGTTGCAAGTAATTCAATAATGAACGTCTTTTACCTACTAATTTCACCAAGTTTAATTCGGCAGAGAAATCTTTTTTGTTAGATTTCAAATGTTGGGTAATGTGGTTGATCCTCTCTGTGAACAGAGCGATCTGACTCTCAGCTGAACCAGTGTCTGTTTTAGACTTGGCTCTACCGTGCGTTGCGAAAATTTCTTGTTTCGCTTCTGTTGTCAAATGCATGATTTAAAATATTTAGTTGTTAACGAGGTGCAAAAATAAGCTAAAAATTTAAATTTTCACGCATTGCCCTCATTTTTTTGCCATTGGAGCCTGCAATTTGGGAATATTTTCTATAAAATGGCCAAAAGCTTTGGCCAAATGAGCAATTTCACCAAAAATTTTATAACTCACTTTCATATCGCCATGATCTAGCAAATTAGACAATTCTAAATTGACATTTTTGTTGTTTTCTGATATAAGGGAATGCAGCAAAACCGATTGGTTGGAAGGAATAACATCATCGTCTTTGCCATGAATAATGGAAACCGGACAGGTAATTTTGTTTGCATGTTGCGCCAAATCGAGTCGGTTTTTCCAAGAGGCAAAATCAGGAATTTTCGCCCAGGCATTCATAATCACCGTGCTTCTATACTCATTGTCGTTCCTAAGTTTTTGGTACAATTCTCTGGTTTGGGGCTTTGCATTGGCAAGCATTGCGGGTAACAAAGGAGCGGCTCTTTTTAAACCATTATCTTCTAATGCGGTCTGAACCAATTCCTCTAATTCTGGGTTCTCACCTAATTCATATTTCAGGAAATTTTTCATGAGAATATGCATGCCATAATCATCTGTATTTTTTTCGTTGGTTAAAGCAAATTGAATGGTGGTTTCAAAATCGCTAAAACTACCCAGTAGGCATAGAGAAGACACTGTATTAGCAGGCATTTCGGCAATTGCCAAGGCAGCTATTCCTGCCGTAAAAGATGGCGCTAAAACAGCCGGACAAAACTTATTTGGATTAAGGGTTGGATCAGACAGAATGCTTTGGATAACAAGCTTTACCTCATCTATGCCCATGGGGTGAATGAGTAGAGAGTCGATGGTATGTATTTTTGCGGTGATAACGCGGAAGCCCATTTTGCACAAGGCATTGTTTACCACAGCTATTCGCTCATCTTTATAACCACTGATAGAAAAGCCGGTGAAGGTAATTACTAGGCCTTTTTCCTCTGTTTTTGGGGCATATAAAATGACGGGCGTTATACCGTTGGGCAGTCGTAATTCTGTTTCAACCCCTAGGGCAGCATTCTTAAATAGTGTGGTATTAAGGATAAACCGAAAACCTTTAAAAAATAACTTCAAGCTTATTTATGTATTTAGTTTAAAAAATAGAAACTATTTATCCTTAAGTGATTGGGCCATTATTTTCAATTAATCTCATAATTACAAAGCAAGCAAATGGTTTCATTGGGAATATAAGTTATTAATATTAAAAAATCATGAAATTCTGGAAAATAGGCATAATAAGCCTTGCAAATTTGAAGCCTTCTTTTGCAGCCCGTCGGGCGGAAGTACAAAAAAGCCTCACTGGAGAGTGAAGCTACCCACGGATCAGTAGCCCGTAGGACGGCCGAGCGTTAAAAATTGGTTTGGGAAACCAATTTAGCGAGGAGCGTGACCGTGGGGCGGGCCTCCCCTTCGGGCTAAAGACATTAAGCACTTAATATGAATGAATAGCTAAATTTGATAGCATAAAAAAAGCCTCACTGGAGAGTGAAGCTACCCACGGATCAGTAGCCCGTAGGACGGCCGAGCGTTAAAAATTGGTTTGGGAAACCAATTTAGCGAGGAGCGTGACCGTGGGGCGGGCCTCCCCTTCGGGCTACAGACATTAAGCACTTAATACGAATGAATAGCTAAATTTGACAACATAAAAAAAGCCTCACTGGAGAGTGAAGCTTTCTAAATGTCTGTAGCCCGTAGGGGAGTCGAACCCCTCTTTAAAGAATGAAAATCTTTTGTCCTAACCGATAGACGAACGGGCCATTATTTTGGGTTGGCAAAAGTAAGCAAAATATTCAGAAAGCAAAATATTTTTTCAAAAAAAATAAAAAAACCTTTAAACCTTATTCCTTTCAATTGTTTTAGGTTCATGTTAAAACTTTAAAATTCTCATTATTTTAACCTTTGATTGAAAATCAGCATGGCGGTTTAGACAAAATTAAAAAAAAAGAAGGCCCCTCTTTTTTCAAGAGTGGCCTTCTTTTTTTATGAACTAAGTAGAAACAATTCTAACCTGCCTTTCCGCCTAATAAAACAAATAATAAACCAACCAACATCATTAATAATCCTAAAACAATACTAACTAACAATAAAATTAATAAACCTAGAATAATCAATACCCATCCGATAGCTTTTATTCCCTTGTTTTCAGAAGATTGTTTTATTTCATTTTTACTTAAATCATTCTGATTATTTTTAGATACCTTAATTATATTGTTTACACTTTTTTTTGTTTGAGTAAATGTACTTATTCTTCCAATTGGGCCAGTTTTATTAGGCTCAGCATTTAAAACCAATGACGTTTCAAAATTTGAAGCAGTAATTAATTCAGAAGGTTCAGTGAAATTCAAATCTTCGTGATTAGCTTTGGTTGAAATTAAATTTCCAATTTCATTTTGTTTAATCAAATTACTTTTAGAAATCCCAACAGTCCTATTTTCTGCTTTGGGCACTTTAACCTTAGATAAGTAGGAGTACCTTTCAGAGCTACAACTTGCAAATAAAATTGAAAAAAAAGCTACGGTGTAAATTAATTTTGTTTTCATGTGTTTTAATATTTTGTATTTCAATGATACAGAAATTTCTTCTAAAAGAATTTTTCTTCTCAATATTGCCCGGAATTAAATTTGAATTATACCGTCTCTAAATGAGAAGGGGCGAATTAGCATTTAAATGTGCATGCAACAACTCCATTACATAAAGCAAAAAGCAGATGGTATCTAAATAAACCAAATAGCTTAAGATTTACCAATACTACATGACATTAGTTAAAAAATCTAAACTGTTTATTAATAGGTAAAGCTGGATTTACTATTTTGGTTCGAGAAAAAAAATCTTTCATTTATGATAGAATTATTTCCACACCATAGAAAATCATCAGGCATTTGAGGTGTAAATTTTGTATCATTGGGATTCAAAAATTAATGTCATGAAAAATATTCTTGTGTTGCTTTTGGCTGTGAGTGTTTTAGCTGCGAGCAATTGTGGTTCCAAAAAAACTATGACCAAGGGCTTTCAAGTGAGCAGTGCGGAGGAGAGTTCTGAGGGAGGAAAAGGCGAGGGGCTACACAAGGATTCGCTTAAATTTGAAACGCGGGCGAGTAGCGTGCTTATTACTGGTGTGCCGCATATTAGGCTTACCTCCCTATTTAAGGTAAACTATAAAAAGGATAACAAATCGTTTATTGGTTCAAACAATTTTATAAGGCAATATTTAGAAGAGGATAATGGTCCTGGCAACAAGTGGAACTTTCATATTGTACCAGGTTTTGAGGCTGTTTACGGCTATAATTTTGTAAATGTTTCGCTCAATAACCTTCAAGAAAATAAGCAAAAATTATTCTTTGATAAACCAGTGCTTATTAAAACTTTGTATTACCCAACGCCCGAAATGGATACGCTCAATTTCTTGCCCGTTCGTAGAGAATATTTTTTGGTTAGCGTGTATAATGAGGATACCAACAAAGATGGTTTTATAAACTTGAGCGACCTTAGGAGGATTTACCTTTTCTCTTTGAAGGGGGAATTGCAAAAGGCTTTGGTACCCGAAAACTATTCGGTCTATAAATCTGAATATGATGCCAAAAATGATTTGTTGTTTGTGTTTGCTCAACTAGATGCCAACGATAATGGGAGTCGCGATGAATCTGAACCTACGCATGTGTTTTGGATTGACCTCAAAAATCCGACTAAAACAGGTAGGCAATTTTAACTGGCAATTGAGTAAACGAGCCGCTACAGTAAAGGCATAGAATTAAGTAAGCAGGCTTTTGCCAGTAATACGCCTATGTTATATCAATGACTGCAGGCTATATAATAGGTACGCTGTAACTTTTAGAGGGCCAAAGCGCTTTAAAAAAAATGGAATAAATTGCCTAAACAACCAAATACTAAATTTAATTGACTCAATTATAATTAGAGGCATATCCCATTGGGACTGTCTCTAAATTGCCTAAAATGAACCATATGAAAAAAACTCTATTTGCTGCCCTTTTGCTTTTTGCGCATGTTGGCTTTGCTCAAAATAATTGTGCACATGTGAAAGTTACAGCTGCTAGCCAAGACTTTATACTTACTGTGGCCGACATTGAATTGATGAACCAGTATGATTTAAACTATTACAAGTTTAACCTCGATGTTCAAAATAACTCAAAGTATATTCAGGGTTCGGTTTATTTGGAGGCAAAAACATTGTCGACCATGCACGCTTTTACCTTGCAATTGCATAATGCTTTAACGGTAGATTCGGTTTGGTTTAACCAGAAAAAATCGGATGCCATTCATGATAAAAACTTTCTATACATAGAGGCCGATGCAGATTCTCTTTTGGCCAATACGCCATTTAATGCTACCATTTTTTATCATGGAACAACGCCTACCAATAGCAATGGAGCCATTGGTGGTGCTGGATTTAGCACCAATATTAGCCAAAAGGTAACTTGGACATTGAGTCAGCCTTTTTCTGCTTACGAATGGTTTCCTTGCAAGCAACTCAATACAGATAAAATTGATTCGATGGATATGTGGATCAATACCGATACCATCAATAAAGTTGGCTCGAATGGTTTGCTTAAAAACATAGTTCCTTTGGGCAATGGAAAACACAGTTACCAATGGTTTAGTAAATACCCAATTGCTTACTATCTTATCTCCATTGCCGTATCGCCCTATCAAGAAAAAAACAGTTATGCAAATCCTGTAGGACACGCGCCAATATTGGTTCAGAACTATATGTATAAAAATGCAACAGCGCAAGAAATTGAAGCTATAGATCATACTCCCGCATTAATAGAAGTGTTCTCTGAAAAGTTTGGCATGTACCCTTTTGCCAATGAAAAATATGGCCATTCGCAAGCTCCTATTCCAGGTGCTATGGAACACCAAACCATGACCAGCATAGGCGCATTTAACTTTGAAATTGTAGCCCATGAATTAGGTCACCAATACTTTGGCGATTATGTTACTTGCAATGCTTATTCTGAGATATGGTTGAATGAAGGCTTTGCTACTTTTACCGAGTATGTGGCCTTAGAAAATCTTTTTCCAGGTAAAGAAAAGGAATGGTTAATTAGTGAAATGAATAGGGCCAAGCAGGCCAATGGAACCGTGTTTGTAAACGATTCGTTTGATGTAGGAACCTTGTTTGATGGCAATTCATCTTATGCAAAAGGTGGTATGGTGGTGCATATGTTGCGTAACCTCATTAACAACGATTCTATCTTTTTCTTAGGCTTACGCAATTACTTAGCCGCTTATGCATTTGGCAGCGCAAGAACACCCAACTTTAAAGAAATAATGGAGCAAACATCTGGTCTGAACCTAGACCAATTTTTTACGCAATGGATTTACAACGAAGGTTACCCCATCTTATCTGGCAAGTATAACCAAGTTGGAGGCAATCTTTGGCTTAGCATTAATCAAGAACCCAGCAGCGGAAGCACGGTATTTAAATTTCCTTTAGAAGTGCGTTTAAAAAGATCAACGGGCGATACCAGTATTTATGTACAAGTAGATGCCGCTTCCAAAATGCTCAATATACCTGTGGGCATGGGCAGTATTCAAAGCATTCGGTTTGATCCAAACTTAAAATTATTGCGCGACGTATTTAGCATTGCCAAGGATCCTAACTTTACTTCATTAAGTGATTTACATAAAGAATTTGCTCATGTAATGCTCTATCCAAATCCAGCTAACAATGAATTACATGTCAAGCAAGCGGCGGGTTCGCAGGTGCAAATTTTTGATATGCGCGGACAATTGGTTCAGGAAAATGCATTGATAGAAAACGACCAAGTGATTGATATAGCCTCACTCCTACATGGAGTGTATGTGGTACAATTTAAGAAAAATGAAAGTACTGCCACTTTACGCTTTGTGAAACATTAATGATTAAAACAACACCTAACATGAAAAGAATTTTAAGTATACTTAGTTTAATTATCTGCATAGGCAGTTCAAATATCTTAGCTCAAAATCCGGGAACCTTGGATGCAAGTTATGGGGTAAATGGAAAAATGAGTGCCTCTTTTCCAGCAAAGAATGGCAGCAGTATTTATATATATGATGTGCATAAATTGGCAGATGGTAAAATGATTGGCATTATGAACAAATCATTTTATGATGCAACTAATGAAACCTATATAGACACCAATGTGGTTTTTAAAGTATTGGCTAATGGTAGTCCAGATGCTGGCTTTGGCGTATATGGAGAATTAAAAACAAATTTGGTTCCTACGTTTATTTTACCCCAACAAGATGGCAAAATACTCATTGGCTTTAACGACCAAGAAGAGCTGGTGATGCAGAGATTTTTAAGTAACGGAAGCATTGATAAAAGCTATGGCATAGAAGGAATCTCCTATACAGGAATATTTGCTGATGTGTCAAATGTTGTTCAAGAAAGCAATGGCGATTTAACCATGGCTGGCTCCATTAAAAATAATTCTGCCATGCTTATTGCTAAATTGAAAAGCAATGGGGAGCGCAAATTTGATTTTGGCAAAGATGGCTTATATGTCTTTGATTTTGATGAGGCCAATTATTACGAATGGCCTAGTCAAATACTTCTACAGAATGATGGAAAAATGTTGGTGATTGGGAATGAATACAGCACTGGCAATTTTGCTTTTGTTTGTAGGTTGAATAAAGATGGAAGCTTTGATAGCACCTTTAGTGCAGATGGCAAATTGCGCATTAATTCTAACATGGGCACCAATGCAGCAAAGGTGCTTGATAATGGCAAAATAATTATAGGAGGAACCTATTACTACAGCAATTATACCAAATCTGGTTTTACAATTGCTAGCGTTAATGCCAATGGAACCATGGATGCAGTCTTTGGATCAACAGGGGTAAAAAACTTCAATTTTGGCGGACAAGATGATTTTCTATATTCTATTTTGGTGCAAGAGGATGGAAAGATTTTGGCGGCAGGTTCTACCGTTGGGAAGTTTGCTTTGGCTAGAATAAATAAAAATGGCACCTATGATTTAGGTTTTAATGCTACTGGTAAATCTACTATAGACTTTGATGCAGGCTCAACCAGCAGCGCACATTTCATGAGCTTTGAAGCAGATCAAAAATTATGGGTAACTGGCCTTATTATACGCGCCGATTTAAGTATAGGATTTTGCTCTGCACGTTTTCATTTAGGCAATACAGTTGGCTTGCTAGAAAAGGAAAACGCTTTACAAGCCAATGTGTATCCCAACCCTTTTACCGAGCAAGTTAATTTGGATATAAACTTAGCAAACAAAGAAAGCTTAAGTGTAAATTTATACAGTTTGGAAGGTGCACTTATAAGTAATTTGTATATGCTAAAAGAACTGGCTAAAGGCACACATACTTTGGAGTTAAACACAAGTGGAGTTGTTGCCAAAGGTATTTACCTTATGCAAATTAAAATAGGCGAGCAAGAGAAGTGGGTAAAGTTGGTGAAGGATTAATTTGTTTAATCACTTTCTAAAAAGAATACTTTTAATTTTTCGGTTCGAACCGATGTATAATTCTAATGTAAAGCCTTACCTTTGCAGTGGAAGGTCGGTGTAATATTTGAAAAAATTAATACCAATTTTTAACCGGCTCAACCACACATCAAAATCAGGCTTTATTACCCTCGAGGGATTTTTGGTAATTTATTACCAGGGACATTAGAAGATTGCGATACCCGTGGAGGCTAAATCCTATTCATTTACGGATTTTTATCAAAAGCCGACCTTCCATTTTTTATTGGTTCAGACCGAATTATTATTCTATTGTGTTGGGCGTATGGGTAAGGTTTGAGGTTAGATTGTAGATATGAATTTTGCAAAGAAATTGAACATTTTCCCTATATTTGAATTAGAAAACAAAATGCAATGCTAATAGAGAGAACAAATAGCGAGGTGATTATCCGACTTTCCTCTAATGTGGATACCGAGGGGTTACAGAGGCTTTTGGACTTTTTGAGCTATAAAGAAGTAACCTCCGAATCCAAAGCCAAGCAATCTGATGTTGACAAACTTTCAAAACAAGTTAAGAATGGTTGGTGGAGCAAAAACCGGAGTAGACTTATAAAGTGAAAATAATAGTTGACACAAACATTATATTTAGTGGACTTTTAAATACGAATGGTTCAATAGGCGATTTGATTTTTAACTCGGACAGTATTTTTGAATTTTATAGTTGCGATTATATGCGACACGAAATTGAAAAACATTGGGAAAAGCTATTACGAATTTCTAAGCTTTCAAACGAAAATCTTGATGAGGCTAGATTCAAGTTATTTACAAAAATTAATTTCATCAATGAAGGCCTTATTCCTCCAAAGACATGGCTTGCGGCCGAACTAATTGTGATTGACATTGATGTTGATGATTCCGATTTTGTGGCATTAACCAAACACCTTAAGGGAAACTTGTGGACTGGGGACAAAGACCTTTATAAAGGTCTCAAAGCAAAAAAATTCAATCGGGTTTACAACACTTCCGAACTAATTGCTATTAGAGATAAAAATAGTTAATTTTAAATAGTAGTCTCTCATGCTAAAAGATCAAATTTCAACCCCTTAAATCTCAAATCTGGCATTGATTTGCTTAACTAAACAAGCTAAAATAAAGGCAGCCAAAAGGTTAAGGCATTTTGCATTGCTGAATGAAATTAGGAATGTAGTTCTCGCAAATCTGTAAAAAAATAATTAGTAAAAGGCCTAAAAACCTTTTAGTTATTGGCATAAAGGCCTCAAATTGGGGATTGGGGCCTTTATTTTTTTTAGGGCCGTTTTTAAGAATAAAAAAGTATATTTGCGGGACTCAAAATTACCCAATAAAATGAAAATAGGAATCAATGGATTCGGCCGCATCGGTCGCTTGGTGTTTAGGGCAGCCATCAATAACCCTAAAGTTGAAATCGTTGGAATTAACGATTTAATTGATGTAGACTACATGGCTTACATGTTAAAATACGATTCTACACATGGCAGATTTAATGGCGATATCGCTATTGAAGGCGGACACTTAGTGGTAAATGGCAAAAAAATTCGCGTGACTGCGGAAAGAGACCCAGGCAATTTGAAATGGGATGAAGTGGGTGCAGAATATGTAGTTGAATCTACTGGTTTGTTCTTAACCATTGATACTGCTAACAAGCATATTGCTGCTGGTGCAAAACGTGTTATTATGAGCGCGCCTGCTAAAGATGATACTCCTACTTTTGTTATGGGTGTTAATCATTTGAAATATACTGCAGACATGACAATTGTATCTAATGCATCTTGTACTACAAATTGCTTAGCTCCAATTGCAAAAGTATTAAACGATAATTTTGGAATCTTAGAAGGTTTAATGACCACCGTGCATGCTGTAACTGCAACGCAGAAAACAGTTGATAGTCCGTCTGCTAAAGACTGGAGAGGTGGCCGTGGCGCTTACCAAAACATTATTCCATCTAGCACAGGTGCAGCTAAAGCAGTAGGCTTAGTTATTCCTGAGTTGAAAGGTAAATTAACAGGTATGAGTTTCCGTGTACCTACACCAGACGTTTCTGTGGTTGATTTAACTTGCCGCTTGGTTAAAGGTGCAAGCTACGATACCATTAAAGCTGCTATGAAAGCTGCTTCTGAAAATGAAATGAAGGGTATTCTTGGTTATACAGAAGATGAGGTTGTTTCTAATGATTTCTTAGGAGATGCTAGAACTTCTATCTTTGATGCTAAGGCTGGTATTTCTTTGAACGATAACTTTGTAAAAGTTGTTAGCTGGTATGATAACGAGTGGGGTTATTCTAACAAAGTGGTAGATTTAATTTGCCATATGGATACGGTGAAGTAAGCTGTTAGCTATTAGCTTCTGGCTTCTGGCCTTTAGCTTCTGGCAATTTGATATATTTAAAAGCCTCGGGGGAACCTGGGGCTTTTTTTATGTATGCTATCCTTCACTCTTAATTCTTACCTCTTGCATTCAAATTTGATAATTAAATTTTTTGGCATTGCTTTTGTAATATGAAAAACAATGATAATTTTACCTTCAAATATTAATTTCAAAACCATGAAAGCAAACATGAGAGGCCTGATTCGTTCGGGCGTCATTTTAGGAGCATTTGTAATTGCATTCGCTTCTTGTAAATCGAAGAAAAACGCAACTACTCCAATCGAGAAAAGTACTGGTGCCGTAGAAATTACCGTGCCTTTTAGCACCAAAGATTACTACTCAGACAAAGACAATTTTAGAGCAAAAAGCAGCGGAAGCAGTCCGGATTTACAAACTGCCAAGAAGATTGCTTTACAAAATGCAAAATCTGAAATGGCTGGTCTGATCCAAACCACCATTAAAAAAGTGACCGATCAATACACCCAACAACGCACTGTTGGAAACCAAACCGATTTCAATAATAAGTTTGAAGAATTGGCCCGTGAAGTAACCAACCAAGAATTAGTAGATGTAAAAATGCTTGGCGAAAAATTGTTCAAGGAGCCTAATGGTTCTTATACTTATTGGGTAGCCATAGAGGCCAACAAACAAGCGGTATTGAATGGCATTGATAAAGGTATTGCCAATAACAAAAAGATAGAGCAAGATTACGACAAGAAAAAGTTTGAAGAAATCTTTAATGCCGAGATGGATAAATTGGCAAAAGAAAGAGCTGGCAACTAAGAAAGTTAAAGAGCTTTTCTTATAGGTAAAGAGTTATTCTTATTGTTTACTGAAAAGCAAATAGAAAAGCATATAACAAAATTTTAGGAAGCTCCTTACATAAAAAATAGGTTGTCTCCAAGTGTGAGACAGCCTATTTTCCCTAGCCTATATTTATCACTCAAAATACCCCAAAGCAAAAACAAATTCTATGAAAACCTTGCTAGCATACTCTTTCGTTCTGTTCTTATTAAGCCTTGGGCTAATGGGATGTGGCGCAAGCAAGGTAATGGATACCTCTAGCAAGCGCAAGCCAGAGTGGGTGCAGCAAAGGCCTACCAATACCCAATTTTATATTGGGGTGGGTTATGCA
>JBILVK010000213.1:0-3376 GCA_044370475.1 Bacteroidia bacterium | reverse complement strand
CAAAAATAAATCCCAACTATTTTTCAAGCATTCGCCAAATCGCCTAAAAATACCCTATTTTCGAGTTGCAAAACGTAGTTTTTAGACAGACTGCCGTTATGCCTCATTGAAATAAATTTGGCAATTCCAAACCCAATACTTATCTTTGACGTTAGTATTTAATAAGTCATCAAAAAATGATTATTTCTTTTGGAAGTAAAGAAACAGAGAAGATATGGAATGGTGAGCGCGTTAAAGGCCTGCCAATAGAAATACAAGAAATTGGCAGAAGGAAATTAAGGATGTTAAACAATTCTATAAATATTGCCGATTTAAGAATTCCTCCATCGAATCGACTTGAAAAATTAGGTGGAAATTATAATGGTTTCTATAGTATCCGGGTTAACGACCAATGGAGAATCATTTTTCAGTGGAAGAATTCAAATACATACGAGGTTAAATTAATAGATTATCACTAAAATGAAAAAGTTAAAGAACATACATCCAGGAGAGATTCTCTTAGAAGAATTTCTAAAACCTTTATCTATTTCGCAATACCAATTAGCAAAGGACTTGGGAATTCCACAAACAAGAGTTTCCCAAATAATTAAAGGAAATCGCAGAATTACCGCCGACACTGCATTAAGAATATCTCAATATTTTGGGAATTCTGCCAAATTTTGGTTAGGACTTCAAGACGACTTTGATTTGGAAGAAGAAAAAGGAACTATTGAGTACTTATTGAAAACGATCCCGAAAGCGCAAATCAACGCGGCATAACAAGCGTCTTGCGTCATTGCCGAAAATGCGGTGATTGATAGATTTGATTTACGTAGAATGTTTTATCTTAGTTGAAAAATTAGCCTTCCCAAGCGGCAACGGCGCAAGGCGCCAAAACGTCGTTGGGCACAATAATAACAAGACATGAAGTGGATCAAGAATATTGAAGAATTTACGGAATACATTTTTAGCAACAAAGAACGAGCTGCTAAAAGACACCTAAGTAATTCTGAAGTAGAAAAACCTCGAGAGGTATTTGACCGAGCATGTCAATTCATTGCAGACGAACTAACAACAATTGGATTTCAATATTTCCAACGACAACACAGAATTAAACTAGAAAGTCCAGATAGAAAATACATTTTGAATGTGAGTTTTTCTTCAAATAGAAATAATGTTGCAGGACAATATATTGAGTTATCTTCTTTCTTTTATATTGAATCTAACGACTTAAAAAAATTCTCAAAAAACAAGCAATTGTTGACTTATTGGAATGAAACAATGATTGGCAATGATATTGGAACGTTAATAGACGGTGGTGAAGGAAGTTTGGTTTGGAATCTTGCTGACAATAACGAGTTTGAGAATGCAGTTACAACCATTACGAAAACCATTAAAGAAAGACTAATAAACATTTTTAAAGATTTTCAAAATACAGAATTAATTTTAACCCAAATTGAAAAGAACAACTTTGAGTTGAATAATCCTATAACAACTGTTCAATACCTTCTTATGTTAAATCAAAGGAGTATTGCAGAAAAGTATCTAACTAATTTTTTGACTCGAAAACCAGACAAAATATTAAACGATTATAAAAAAGCTATTCAAACATTTGAAGATGGCGAAACCCCAAAAGAGTTCGTTCATGGAATGGGGTATGGACATGAAATTGCACTTTTAGAAAAGGAATACGGACTAAAAATTACTGTGCCTAACAACACCTAAGCACAAATCAACGCGGCACAACACGGTCATTGCATCATAAACGATTTTGTGGTAAGTGGCCGTTTTGTTTTACGAGGATTCGGTTATCTTAGTTGAAAAATTAACCTTAGCAAGTGGCAACGTAGCCAAGCGCCAAATAGGCAAACGCAAATAAACAAACACATCATGCTAACAAAAAAATATAGTTTTATTCTTTTTCTAACATTTCAATTTACTCATTTTTGTTTTGGACAGAATATCATAAAGCTTGATAAGACGAAAATTTCTGCAGCCAATTTAGATGCTAAAATTGGTGCGCTTATGCAAGCTGCCAATATACAAGGATTGGCTATTGCGGTTTTTAACAATAATATTCCAGTCTACAAAAAGACTTTTGGCTATAAAAATGCTCTCACAAAAGAGCCAATTAAAAATAAGAGCAATTTTTATGGAGCTTCATTAAGCAAACCTGTGTTTGCATTTATGGTGATGAAACTTGTGGAGAAAGGTATCATTGACCTAGATAAGCCTTTGCAGGAATATTTGCCTAAACCAATTTATGAATATAAACCAAGCAAGAAATGGCATGATAACTATCAAGATTTAAAAGGAGATTCAACTTATCCAAAAATAACAGCAAGAATGTGTCTGGATCACACTTCTGGTTTCCCAAACTGGCGTTGGGATGAAACAGATCATAAATTGAGGGTTAAGTCTACTCCTGGTTCAAGATATAGCTATTCTGGTGAAGGAATGGTTTATCTGCAAGTTGTACTAGAACATCTTTTAGACAAGTCATTGGAACAAATGATGCAAGAGAATGTCTTTACACCTTTAAAAATGAATAATTCCTCATATACATGGCAATCCAAATTTGAAAAAGACTATTGTTTCGGTCATAACTCAATTGGAGAATTATATGAAAAAGATAAAGATAACGATGCAAGAGCTGCAAGCACTTTAGAAACAACTCTGGATGATTATACTCTCTTTACCAAGGCGGCACTTACAAATCAACTGCTAAAAGAGTCTACAGCTAAAGAAATGTTTACCCAACAAATTAAAATCAGATCAATTGCACAATTTGGTCCGTTGCGTTTAATAGACTCAAATGCAAATGATGATATTGATTTGGGCTATGGGCTGGGCTGGGTGTTGCTTAAATCACCATATGGAATAGGTGCTTTCAAGGAAGGTCATGGAGATGGCTTTCAACATTACTCCATTATTTTCCCACAAACGGGAACAGGTATTATAATCATGAGCAATAGTGATAACGCAGAAAGCATTTTTAAAGAATTGCTTGAGTATGCCATTGGTGATATTTATACCCCGTGGCGATGGGAAAATTACATTCCATATAATTTTAAAGACTAAAAATTAACTTAGCAAAACATGGTGTTATAGCAAATGGTAGGACGACCCTACTGAAACAGATAATAGATAAAGTCACCTAGTTGGAAACTATTCTAAAAATTATCGAAACTTGCATTTTTAACAAGTTTCGATAATTTATTTTACATCTTTGTCTTATAGAAAATCACACAGCAGAGGAAAATGAAACTATATGATTTAATCACTAGTGTCCCGTTAAAATATTGAAAGTTCTTTGAAATTCTTGATATCATTAGGTTTTTAGGTGATAATTGTCGGTGACGATTTGAATTGGAATTTTGTTTTAAGATTCATATTT
>JBILVK010000212.1:0-3392 GCA_044370475.1 Bacteroidia bacterium | reverse complement strand
ACCAAAAGCTAAAGCATAGAATGCCAGAAAAAAAGAAGAGCCTTAAATTTCTTTATATTATATTTGGCTTGGTAATTTTGGTAGCTTTTTTGGGGGCTATTTTTTGGTACTTCGCTTATTATCAGGGCTTGATATATGGTAACAGCTTGCGCAATAAGCAGGTTTACCAAAAAGCCTTAACTTCCTTTAATAACTTTCCGGGAGTTAGCTCATTAAGCACAGAAGAAAAGAATAAATTAATCCAGTCTACTCAGCCAGATTATTTAGCAGGGTATGTTACAGGTCTTGGTCCAAATAAAAATGACATTGAGGCTGCAAAATTTTTACTTGGACAAAGTCCAACTCAAAATTCTATTGCTTCATATATTAAAAATGTAACAGAGTCTAAAAAACAGCTAGCACTAAGCTCAGGCTATTATCAAGGATACATACTATATTTTTGGTTTGGCAACACTATAGTCAATAAGGTTGAAGGCGAAAATATTCCAAATTATGGCGACCCTAAAACTTTAGAAGAAGATAAGAAATATGCAAGACAAAAGGCAGATGATGCAGTTGCTCAATTGAAGAGAGGTTCAATAAGCCCTGAAAAACTTTTAGAGTCAGTTAACTCCGACACAAGATTAAAGTTGAATGATGAAACAAACGGCTCTATAGCCTTTACTGCAGATTATTTACAGAATCAACCTGTAGAGGATGATGGTCGCATCGAATCTGTTAACAACTTTCTAAAAAATCTTAGCAAACCAGGCATTAGTGAAATTGGTGTAATAAATGCCGACCCAGGCATACCAAAAACTGGCAAAAAGAGGGAAGTAGGGTATTTTGCCATCTACTTAGACGAAATCATTAAGGGTAGAGAGCCGGTTGATGAATTTAACAAACAAGTTGTAATTGCAAGGAGCAAAATAAAATGAAGAAAATAAAATATTTAATTTTACTGCCCTCATTCATTCTGTTGTTCTCAATTGCTTATATTTATAATGCTCAGAAATCATACGCAGCCGCCCCGGCTCCATTGCAGGTAGGGATGGCTCTGCAAAGATGGGGTGTTTCGGGCACGGAACCATTAAACTATGGTGCAAATGTAAAAGTAGTACCAAAGACTACCACAAATGGCATAAACATTCCTATTTCATCTAGCCCCTATTTCGGCAAACACTTAGACACTAACAATAACGGCAGCCCAGACACTAATGATTTTACATTTGGAATAGGACCGAGTATTAACAACAATATTCTTGGTGGTGGCACGTATTATAGCACCACTTACAATAATTTGATCTGGTGTGGTAATTCTGCCGGCGTACCAGATAAGCAGTTCCAGCTCGATGTGAGTGTGGGTTATGCTACTGCTGACCAGCAAACAATCAATGTGGGGGGAGTAAATTATAAAGGTAAGTGGACTGGATTCTGGAACTTCGAAGCCGCCGGGTCTTTAGGAGAAAAGAACTTTTTTAATGGAAAGACCGTAAGAGTGCCGGCACTTAATCCGTACAAGACTTTTGTATTTTTTGTTTTTGTAGAGGATCCACCTCCAGTTCTTGAAGGTATAAAAGTAACTAAGTTCAACGCTAGCGACCCGGGAAATGCTGGAGTTGCACTTGGCAATACCTCTTCGGCTATAAATCAAAATTACAAACTGAATCCGGGCGAGAGTATCTATAGTAACGATGGAAGGTTCCAAATGAAAATGCAAACCGACGGTAACTTGGTGGTTTATGATAGGGTCAGAGGTAATGCATTGTGGTCAATATACGGGCTCGGTGCTACCTTGTCGGCAGGCTCTGGATTGTGGATGCAACAAGACGGCAACCTGGTGGTTTATAAGAACAATACTCCCTCAGCAGCAAATGTAGTATGGAGTTCAGGTACATTTGGCAGCGGCGCAGATTATGTTGTAGTGGCTAATGACGGGAAGATTCTAATAAGAGACAACTTAGGCACTCCTTTGCCAACAGACCCCAGTGCGAACACAGGTGATGATACCAAAAAAGAGTATCTTCTAAACACAGAAGGAATGGATCCGTATCCAAAAACACCTAGTGCAGTCAATACAGCAAAAGTGGAGATTTTAAACTCAAGCGGAACGATCGTCTCTACTGGTACAGCCAACCCGTATATTAAAGATTTGGCCACCGGAACATATTCCGTAAGGGTGACTGTACCTGAGGGTTGGTCACTCAGATCTTCGGTATTTCCGCATAATGCAAACACATGCACTAACAATACCGCGAAGACCGGAGTGTGCACAATACCTAATGTAGCTGTAGAAAATGACAAATTTAGAGCGGTCGATCTGGTGTTCTGGCCGGTAGGGTTTACTTATGGTCTGATGAATGACGTATGTAATGATTTTTATACAAAATCTGGGTTTACCTTCCCAACTAATACCGGAAAAGTGTTTGCAAATATGAAAGATAAGGCCTGGGGTTGGGCATATGATGGCACTTTGCCTGGTGGTGAAAACAACGGCCCTGCAAAAGTTAGATTAACATTCGATGATGGATATGAAATAGACGTAACTGCTAATGACAATAGGCCTGATCTGCCAATTAACACACCAAATCCTCAGGTTCTTGTTGAGGTTGGTGCAGCTCATGGATTCGAATTTAGTGTTCCCGATCAGTATTTCGATGGTAAGCCCCATTCGGTAACAGCATCTATAATACAAACCAAGGGAGAGACCGAAACTGAGATATTGTTTGGTAATGTGCCTTTCAATTTTACTTGCCCTAAATACAATTTCCCATGGCTACAAACGCAAAATGGAGATGTAGTTGCTAATGGGCGAATTGTTGGGCAGAAATCGGGTAATCAGTATTTGGGGTCAAGGTCGCCCATAAATGCTGATAAAGAGGCAGAGTTTCTGGTTATTTCTGCGCTTGGTGGAGACGAAAACAATTCTTTCTTCTGTAGTACGTTCTCGTATTTGCTAACAAACATTACTGCGACCGGGCAGGGCAGTACTTGTGAAAATGGCAGTGGGTATACTGGCTTGAATACATATAGTCTAGGAGGGGATGGTAAAACAGGGAGTGCATATAATGATAGACTCATTCAAAGTGTCGAGGAGGCTTTTAAGGACATATCTTTGCCGAGTGATTGTAAAACCACAATTACAGTACCCGCTTCAAACGAAATACAAGTGCCAAATCTAACAAATGCATGTCCCAACGGAAGAGTTATCAAGGCTACATTGCCTGCGAATTCTACTGGTACACTATTTGGCTTTACTGCCCCTAAAGGTCGTACGACTTTATTTATAGATGGTAATGTTAATATATCTACATCCGCGAATATTCTCTATAACAATGATGCCGATGCAACAATTGCAAAATTACAAGATGTGCCCAACCTAGCAATTGTAGTGAATGGTAATTTAGGTATTC
>JBILVK010000099.1:0-10286 GCA_044370475.1 Bacteroidia bacterium | reverse complement strand
AGCAGCAATTAAATTGCCCTTTCTTGCGGTGGCAGGATTACCTAAAAATTTTAATCCGATAATAAAAGTTACCGAACCTATTAGATAAATAATTTGTAATATATATTGATTCATAATATTCTTAGTTTAAAGTGGGTACTATTTCTTTTTCTTAAACATTTCCAACATACGATCTGTGACCACAAAACCACCCACCACATTCAGTGTTCCTAAGACCACGGCTAAAAAACCCAAGATTAAAGAAAGGGTTTCCTCCGCTTGTCCCATTACAATTATAGAACCAATAATTACCACACCATGAATGGCGTTTGCACCACTCATTAAAGGCGTATGAAGTACACTCGGCACATGCCCAATAAGCTCAATACCCACAAAAATCATGAGGATAATAAGGTATATGAGTTGAATATTTTCGTTGATAAAAGCTAACATAGAATTTTGATTTATTAAAATATGAATGTTTAAAAATTACTAAGGTTTTAGAATATTTCCTTGGTGACAAATTAAAGTACCCTTGGTAATATCTTCCTCTAACTCCCATTTAAAAGCATCTTTGGTAGCCAAATGCGTTAACAAGTTTTGGATGTTCTTTGCATATAATTCGCTTGCATTTTGAGGCAAGGTAGATGGCAAGTTCGACTGACCAATAATACTCACGCCATGTTTCACAACGGTTTTATCAAGCTCACTTAATTCGCAATTACCGCCTTGCTCTACCGCCATATCAACAATAACACTACCTAATTTCATTTGCTTCACTTGGTCTTCTGTAATAAGCACCGGAGCTTTTCTTCCCATTACCAAAGCAGTGGTTATCACTAAATCTGCCATAAACAAACTCTTGTTTACCGCTTCCTTTTGTTTGGCCAAATACTCTGCAGAAACCTCTTTGGCATAACCACCCTCAACCTTGGCAGCCTCTTCGGTTTTCACCTCAATAAACTTACCACCCAAGCTCTCCACTTGCTCTTTGGTTTCTGGCCTTACATCACTCACTTCTACAATGGCACCTAAGCGCTTAGCAGTAGCTATTGCTTGTAAGCCAGCCACCCCAGCACCATATATGAGCACCCTCGAAGGCGTAACGGTTCCGGCCGCGGTCATTAACAAAGGAAATATTTTCCCCATATTAGAAGCACCTAAAATAACCGCCTTATAACCTGCTAAATTTGCTTGCGAACTCAAGGCATCCATATTCTGTGCACGCGAAATTCTTGGAATGGCATCCATGCTAAACGCACTTATTTTGCGCGCATTTAATTGCTGAACCAATTCCTGATTAAAGGAGGCATACATATAAGAAATTAGGGCAGAACCCTCTTTCATTAATGCAATTTCTGAAGCATCGGGTGCATTTACCTTAGCCAAAATATCGCAGCCACCAATGGCATCTGCTTTAGATTGAATGGTACAACCCACCTTGGTATAGGCTTCATCATTAAAATTGGATGCATATCCAGATTGAGACTCAACCACTATTTCATGGCCATTCTTAATCAACTGCTGAGCAACTTGCGGCGTTATAGCCACCCTGTTCTCTGCTTGTCTTGTTTCTTTAACTACTGCAATCTTCATTTGTTAAACGCTTTTCCTTTGGTTTAATTTGAACAATGGAATTTGTTTCAAGTATACATTTTTCTCCTTATTTACCAGCTAATAAAAATCATGTTTAAACTAGCTTATTCGCCAATTTATGCGCATCCCTTGCCAGAAGGGCACCGTTTCCCTATGTTAAAATATGAACTTATTCCTAAACAACTCTTGCATGAAGGCATTATAGAAGAATCTAATCTGTTTGAACCAAACACCGCTGCAGAAAAAGATATTTTACTTACGCATGAGGCTTCCTACTTACAACAACTTTTAGGGTTAAGTATAGATGCCACCCATATCCGCAGAATTGGATTTCCTTTGTCTAAGGCGTTGGTAGAACGAGAACTCTGCCTTATCCAAGGAACACTAGATTGTGCGCTTTATGCACTAGAATATGGGGTTTCCATGAATATTGCAGGTGGTACCCACCATGCTTTTGCAAACAAAGGAGAGGGATTTTGCTTGCTCAACGACATGGCATTTGCGGCCAATGTATTGCTTCATCGGCGCTTGGTTCAGACCGTATTAATAATAGACTTAGACGTACACCAGGGCAACGGTACGGCAGCAATTTTTAAAAACAGACCAGAGGTTTTTACATTTAGCATGCACGGAAAAGACAATTATCCTTTTCACAAAGAGGAATCGGATTTAGATGTGCCTTTGCAAAATGGAATGGGCGATGATGAATATTTAGGAATGTTGAAAAATAATTTGAGCACAATTTTGGAGCAACAAAAGCCCGATTTCATCTTTTATTTGTGTGGAGTGGATGTGCTAAAAACAGATAAATTAGGAAAATTACAATTGAGCGAGGAAGGATGTAAGGAAAGAGATGCAGTAGTTTTTAATTTTTGCAAACAGCTCAAAATCCCCGTTGCATGCGCCATGGGAGGCGGATATAGCCCAAAAATTTCTGATATTGTAAACGCACATTGCAACACAATTAAACTGGCGCAAAGATTTTTTTTCTAAAAAGTAAAATTCCATTTGATTTTTTAAACGCTGGAGTTTTATTTCACGACCTCAACGGGAATTTATTTTTTCCTTGACATATTGAAATTTTTAACGCTTAAATTTGTAGAGAGAAAAAAATCACTAGCATGACTAAGGCTAAAAAACCAGCAGCAAAGGTGGCAGCAACCAAGAGCAGTGCCAAGCCAGAACCGAAGAAGAAAACTCATCCTAAAAAGAGCTACATGGTAGACGATGAAGATGATGAATTAGACTTGGACGACAAGGAAGAGGATGATGATGTAGATGCGTTGGATTCTGATCCAGATGATGACGACATTGTTATCCCTAAAACCTTCGATCCATTTGAGGATGATGAGGATGAGGATGATTTTTAATCAACAGTTTTCATGAAAGAAAATTACTAACTCAAGCACTTGAAAAAAGCCCCGCATGTTTTGCATACGGGGCTTTTTTTATGGCACTATCAATCTACCTTAGGCAATTATAATTTATCATTACCTCAACTTTATTTTCAAATAGTTGATTGTATTCCGAAGCAAATAGTGCCTCAAGATTAGCACTACCTTTAAAATTAAAAATCTTTTACCAGATTAAGCTTTTACCTGCGTTTCCAAACAAGGGCTGGCGTTTCTACGGTATTGCTTTGGTTTAATGCCCTATCGTAAATATAGAATTTATACTTAACGGTGTCTTTTGCAAAAGGTTGTGGATTTGGATAAATCTGTACTTCAATATCGCCACGTATGGCTTTGTGCCTGCCCTCTGGGGTGATGTTCTCTATTCTAAAATTGTACTTTAAGGTATCGTAAATGGGTGGTACAGAATCTGGCTCAAGCTCCTGCAAAATTAATGAGTACTTATTATCTATGAGCTCGTAATAATCTATGTTTAAATTATAATGAAATGGATTTGTGGCCTTATTGTACCTATTTCTATCTGCTTGAAAAGGAAAGAGGGTATCTGACTGATCCAATCCAATATCGCCATCACCATCCTTAAAAGTAAAAGTCAACAGCATGATGGAATCTGCGCCTGAAGAACTTTGATAGAAAGAGGCCGACTTATACTCAATAAGAGGAATAGTAGAATATATTTCCTTTTTTTTGCACGTTACGAGTAGCAAAACAAGGGAGAAAAAAAATAAACCTTTATATTTGGTCGGATGAATCATCAGGAGACGCTTTTATTTAAATCAAAGGTAACAAATTTTGAGGAATTGTGCCTGGAGCTTTTCCAATTTCAATACCAACGAAACAAAACCTATCAAAATTATTGCACTTTTTTGGGCATAGAAAATTTTACACAAATAAAGGATATCAAACAAATTCCGTATTTGCCCATTCAATTTTTTAAATCCTTTGAGGTAAAATCTTTTGAAGGAGAAGCACAAAAAACATTTTACAGTTCTGCCACTGGCGGCATGGGGCAGAGCAAGCATTTGGTGCACAAATTAGAGATGTATGAAGCAAGTTTTATCCAGGCATTTCAAAATTATTTTGGCACGCCAGAAAAGCATTGCATTTTGGGATTGCTTCCCTCCTATTTAGAACGAGAAGGAAGCTCACTCATATACATGGTACAACACTTAATGCAGCTTTCTAAACACCCCCTAAACGGGTTCTTTCTATATGAGCACCAGGCTTTGCAAGACCGCATTGCACACCTTGAGCGCTTGGGTCAGACCTATTATATATTTGGTGTGAGCTTTGCATTATTAGATTTTGCGCAGAAATTTCCTACGCCCATTGTGCATGGCAAAATAATTGAAACAGGGGGCATGAAAGGTCGCAAAAAAGAGATTACCAAAACAGAATTATACACCGAATTAGTAGAAGCTTTTCAATCACAAAACATCTATAGTGAGTATGGCATGACAGAGTTGATGAGTCAGGCTTACGCCACCATTGACGGCAGATACGAGTGTCCACCTTGGATGCAAGTATCTGTTGTAGACCCCAATGATCCGTTTACAGAAGTTGCATTTGGCAAGACCGGTCTGATCCGAGTAATAGATTTAGCCAATAAATATTCTTGTGGGTTTATTTTGACCTCCGATTTAGGTAAAAAATTTGTTGATGGAAGCTTTGAGGTGCTGGGTAGGCTAGATAATAGCGACCTTAGAGGCTGTAGTTTAATGGTTTAAAAGCCTAAAAGTTGCGGCGGCTTTTTGCAATAGGTTCTTGGCCTATTTGCGCTTAACAAAACTCCTATCTTTTTTTCCTCAAAATGAGTATCATTGAATAAAATTATTTAGCATGACAGCAACCAGAAAAGAACATGATTTTTTAGGTGAATTAGACATACCCAATCATTTATATTACGGCATACAAACCTATAGGGCAAAGGAAAATTTCAACATCACGGGAATACCTATTTCTAGAGAGCAAAGATTTATAAAAGCACTTGCCTATGTTAAAAAAGCAGCAGCATTGGCCAATAGAGATTGCGGTGTGCTAAGCGCAGAAATTACAGAGGCCATTTGCTATGGATGCGACCAATTAATTACGGGTAAATATGATGATCAATTTGTGAGTGATTTAATTCAGGGTGGGGCAGGAACTTCTTGCAACATGAACGCCAATGAAGTGATTGCCAATATTGGTTTGGAGTATATGGGAAAGAAAAAGGGCGAGTATGATTTTTTGCATCCCAATAACCACGTAAACTGTTCTCAATCTACCAATGATGCATATCCTACTGCATTTAGGATTGCCTTGTATATGAAGATGACCGACTATCTTAAAATTCTTGAAAATTTGGAGCAGGCTTTTAGAACCAAAGGTGAGGAATTTGTGGAGGTTTTGAAAATGGGGCGTACCCAATTGCAAGATGCAGTACCTATGACTTTGGGCCAGGAATTTCATGCATTTGCCACCACCATTGGCGAAGATATACAACGCTTAAAAGAAGCACAAAGATTGGTTTTAGAAATAAACATGGGCGCTACTGCCATAGGCACACGTGTGAATGCCCCAGAAGGATATCCCGAGATTTGTGTCAACTACTTGGTTCAGGAAAGTGGCATACCAGTAACCCTTGCACCCGATTTAATTGAAGCCACAGGAGATACCGGAGCCTATGTTCAAATAATGGGAACCCTTAAAAGAAATGCGGTTAAGATATCTAAGATATGCAATGATTTAAGGCTATTAAGTTCTGGACCAAGAACAGGTTTTGGCGAAATAAATTTGCCTGCCAGACAACCAGGTAGCAGCATTATGCCAGGCAAGGTAAACCCTGTAATTCCAGAAGTAGTAAATCAAAGTTGCTATTATGTAATTGGTCAGGATTTAACTGTTACTATGGCTGCAGAAGCCGGACAATTGCAATTGAATGTAATGGAACCCGTGATTGCTTTTGCTATGTTTACATCTTTTGAATATTTAGGAAATGCCATCATGTCATTGGTTGATAAATGTGTGGTTGGCATCACAGCAAACCCAGAACACTGTGCAAGAATGGTGATGAATAGTATTGGGATTGTGACACAGTTAAACCCTATTTTGGGATATGAAATTTGTTCGAGTATTGCAGGAGATGCCTTAATAAGTGGTAAGAGTGTGCATCAAATTGTGGTAACAGAACGTAAGCTTATAGACCAAGCAAAATGGGACGAGATTTTCTCGGTGGAGAATTTAATTCACCCCAAGTTTATCAATAAATAGTTAGTTTACTAAAAGGTAAATCCAGGTACACCTATTGGACCGGTACGTACCCTTATGCCATCTACAAAATAGGCAGTACCACCCACAGAACCCTTAAAAATGGGCTCCTGTCCACCTATGCTTTGTACACCTAAAGTCATACCAGATATTTTATTAATACTTCTGGTAGGCAGATTATTTATTTCTGAAGCTTGGTAAACGTTTCCTACTACACCTTGCACCCTACCCACAAACATTGGAGCTGTTTTTACTTGGGTAATTTCGCCATTATCTTCTTTTATCTCTACATAAGGTTTGGTGATATCGTGATCGCCTCTTTTTTGAGCAGATGCTGAAATAGAAACAACAAGGGTAAATACTCCAATAAAAAATAATGCTTTCATCTTGGTAATTATTTTAGGGACAATCGAATGTAAAAAATTTAATTTACAATTAATGTGCCGTTTATCAAAAACAGGCTAAAATTGCTTGTCCACTTGGAAATATTGATTTTTTTTCTCACATTGCGTCTTGTATCCTTAATAAACAAATCACAATTCAAATAAACTTAAATTATACAATGAAAAAACAACTACTTTCTATTGCAGTAGTGGCATTAGGTATGCTTGGCAACCTAAGTGCACAGAACTACTACTCACTTCCATCTACTGGAACGAGTGCACCTTACAGCAGTTTAGTTGCTGCTACTGTTGTGGTACCACAAGGTTCTAACAACATCCTTTCACCTTCGCAAACAATTCCATTTTCTTGGAATTTTTATGGCAAATCAGTGAGCTCTTACAAAGTAAGTGACAATGGATATATTACTTTTGATGCAACCGCTACAACTAGTGAAGCTAGCAACGTTAGTCTTCCAAGTGCATCGGCTCCAAAAAATGCAATTTTTGGTTTCTGGGATGAGTTAGAAGTAAAGGCTATTTCTGGAAGCTCAGTTAAAACTGAGGTTAGAACTTTTACTTATGGAAATTCGCCAAGTAGAGTACATGTTATCCAATGGTTCACTGCAAGTAAAGTTGGAACTGCAGCTGGTGGTTCAAACTACATTTACTTTGCTATTCGTTTATATGAAGGTGGTGCATTCGATGTCGTTTACAACGATGCTTCACCTAATGTAACTGGCTTATCAGCTACTATTGGTTGCCAAAACGAAGACGGATCTGAAGGTTTCATGGTAGCTGGTCCTTCTGCCGATTTTCCTAACAAATTGGGTTCACAAGAAAATGCTACAGATAAAGTTTACAATTTCAAAGTTGGACCTCAACCAATGAATGATGTAGTTTTAACTAGCTTAAACTTACCTAAATTCGAAAAAATCAACACCAACATTTCTATCAAAGGAACTGTAACCAACTTAGGTTCACAAAGCTTAAGTTCATTTAAATTACATTACATTATTGGTACAGGCACAGTGAAAACTATGCAATTATCTGGCTTAAACATTACACCTAGCGGTGGAACTTATGATTTCCAACACAACGCTCCTTTTACTTCAGCTACTGCAGGTACATTCCCTATCACTGCTTGGGTAAGCTTACCTAACAACAGTGCAGATGGTGATTCAAGCAACAACAATATTACAAGTAGCTTAACCATTGTTAATTCAACTGTACCACGTAAAGTATTACATGAGAGCTTTACCTCATCAACTTGTGGACCTTGCGTACCAGGAAACACCAATGTTAAAAACATTATTTCACAAAAAGTTGGTAAATGGACTATGATTAAATACCAAATGAATTTCCCTGGTACTGGTGACCCTTATTATACTTCAGAGGCTGGTGCGCGTTTCTCATACTATGGTGCTTCTTTTGTGCCATGGTTAACAGTAGATGGTTCTAGCGAGTGGGGTGCAGCAAGTGCAAACTCTAGTTCATACACTTCTGCTTTCTTTGATGCTTTGCAAGCAGTTCCTTCATTGGCTAGCATAACTGCTAACTTCTCTAGAACAGGTCAAACAGTTACTGTATCAGGAAACGTTACTCCAGTTCAAGGATTTAACAACAGCAATTTGAAACTTAGAATTGCAGTATTAGAAACCAGAACAACTAGAAACTTTGCTTCTAATGGCGAAACTGAATTCTTTAATGTTACAAAGAAAATGTTACCTAGTGCAACAGGTACTACTGTTAGCTTAGCTGCAGGTACTGCAGTTCCTTACACTCAGTCTTATACTTTCCCTGGAAACTACCGTTTACCAGCTAATGGTCAAGCAGCTAATATCATTAACTTAGCTACAGAACATTCAGTAGAAGAGTTTGGTAATTTGTTTGCGGTTGTTTTCTTACAAGATGATAACGACAAAACTGTATGGCAATCTGCTTCTACTGCTCCTGATGGTGCTTTAGCAGTTGAAGAAATTAGCGAGTTAGGATTAAATTTATATCCTAATCCTGCAACAACTAGCTTTGAAGTTAGCTTTGATAATGCACGTAGCAGCAATGGCTCTGTTCGCATTATTGACATCAACGGAAAAACTGTTATGACACAAAACATCAATAGCTTAAACGGAACTATCAATTGCGATGGTTTAACTAACGGCATGTACTTTGTTGAATTAACTGTAGATGGAAAATCTGCTGTTAAGAAAATGAATATCATTCGTTAATCTTTAGCTTAAGATTATAAAAAAAAGGGCATCCAAATGGATGCCCTTTTTTTTTATGTAAATTATAAAGTGAGGTTAACCTTACCAGATCTAATTCTAACGCCATCTATAAAATAGGCAATATCTTCTGTTCTGCATCCTTTGATGGTAATTTTTCCATGATCTGCATCTACAAACAAGGTATGCCTAACTTGAACTTTAATTTGATGTGCATTTAGTTCAACTCTACGAATAGTGTATGCATACGAACACAAATTGGAGCTTCTGAAAGAATACATAAATCCCTGAAATGGCTTTAAACTAGGCAAATTTAATGGAGCCTTGGGCTCAATCATTTGAATTTTATCATTGGCACATTTGCTTTGGGCACTTAATCCCAAGGCAGAAAAGCCTGCGAGCAGACTAAATAACACTAACTTTTTCATACTGGGTATTTATTGGGTTATAATATTTAGTCAGCAATATCTCACCTAGAGTTGCCTTACATTCTTTGCTAAAAATAATCAAAGATTTTCCAAATTGTGGGTACATACTTAAAAAATCACCAAGCATAAGTTCTTATCATTTTGCTTTCTTTTGGTATATTTGCTAAATGCGCATGGATAAAAGTGTTTTTAGTAAACAAAGCTTTGAGGAGGCCGCAAATCATAAAAAAATTTATGATTCTATGGATTCTTCAGAAAGATCTTCTGTATTCTATGTATTAATGTCGACCGCATATGGCTTTGTTGGAAAGCCTTGGCCTAAAATGGATAAAACCATTTTTAGCAAAAGAAAGCAAGATGCTTAATTTAGAAACAAATATTCTAAATGAGGATTTTCAATACTTTATAAAAGCATTGAATTCCGAGAAAGTAAGATATATATTAGTTGGAGGGTATTCTTTAATAATCCATGGCTACCATAGAACTACCGGTGACATGGATATTTGGGTTGAACCAAGCGCCAATAATTATAATTTATTAATTAGGTCCTTTTCTAAATTTGGACTTCCAACCCATGCTATTTCATTAGAAAATTTTTTAAACACATTGGACCAAGATGTTTTTACCTTTGGCGGACCACCTATGGCAATAGACATTCTTACGAAGGTAAAGGGATTAGATTTTGCGGAATCCTACAACCTATCAGAAATACATAATATTAATGATATACCTGTTAGAGTAATACACCTGAATCATTTAAAACAGGCGAAAAAGGCTGCTGGAAGATTTAAGGACTTAGACGACTTAAGTAACCTTTAAAATTTAACCATTAAAGTAAAAAGCGACAATGTTTATTGTCGCCTTTTGTTAAACATGTATGGCACGGTTGGCAGTAGCAGCTAGGGCTGCTTCTTTTACGGCTTCTGCATAGGTTGGATGCGCGTGACTCATACGGGCAATGTCTTCTGCACTGGCTCTAAATTCCATGGCTACAACCGCCTCAGCAATTAAATCTGCTAC
>JBILVK010000030.1:0-28214 GCA_044370475.1 Bacteroidia bacterium | reverse complement strand
AGCTACACGCGGACCAATCATATGAACGCCCAAAACTTCATCGGTAGCCTCATCGGCCAAAATTTTCACTAGCCCATCAATATCCATGCTGGCGCGTGCTCTGCCTAATGCACGCATTGGGAATGAACCCATTTTATACTTAATACCGTTTTTCTTCAATTCTTCTTCGGTGGCACCAACGCCCGCCACTTCAGGCCAGGTATACACCACACCCGGAATTAAGTTGTAGTTGATATGCGGTTTTTGTCCGGCCATTACCTCCGCTACAAACACACCTTCTTCTTCTGCCTTATGCGCTAACATGGCACCTTTCACCACATCTCCAATGGCGTAAATTCCTTTTACATTGGTCTCTAAATGCGCATCGGTTTCAATACGTCCACGCTCATCTAATTTTACTCCAGCGGCGTCTAGGTTCAGACCGAAAGTGTATGGCTTTCTACCCACGCTAACCAAGCAATAATCGCCAGTGAAGCTTACTTCTTCGCCTTTTTCATTATCTGCTACAACGGTAACATCTGTGCCATTATTTTTGGCCGTTTTTACTTTGTGGTTAAAGAAGAATTCGAAGCCCAATTTGCGTAAGCTGCGTTGCAATTCTTTGCTAAGCGTGCCATCCATGGTTGGAATAATGGTGCCTGTATATTCTATCACAGAAACCTTGGAACCTAGGCGGGCATAAACAGAACCCAACTCCAAGCCAATTACGCCACCACCAATAATGATGAGGTGCTTGGGAATTTCTTTCATATTTAGCGCCTCGGTAGAGGTAATTACCCTTTGCTTATCTACCTCAATGCCTGGCAAGGTGCTTGGCTTAGAACCAGTGGCAATAATTACCTTATCGGTTTCTATTTGCTGCTCGGTTTCGCCACTAATTTTGATGGTATTTTTATTGACAAAAGAGCCCATGCCCTTGTATACATCGATTTTATTTTTCTTCATGAGAAAATCGATGCCATCGCAGGTAATTTTTACCACTCCATTTTTGCGATCAATCATTTGTTGCAAGTTTACCTGCACATCTTTGATGTCTATGCCATGTGTTTTAAAAGTATGTGTGGCGTTGTGGTAATGCTCTGAGCTATCTAGCAAGGCTTTTGAGGGAATGCAACCTACATTTAAGCAAGTGCCTCCAAGGGTATTGTATTTTTCTATAATGGCTGTTTTAAAGCCTAATTGTGCACAACGAATGGCAGCTACATATCCGCCAGGACCAGATCCTATAATGGTAACATCGTATTTCATAAATGAAGTTTATTTCCTGCAAATGTAGTCTGATTCGCAAGAAATGAAAAAGTTTAGCTGTAAGTATTCTCATATTTCTTGCATTAGGGATTTTGGGGTTAATTAATGAAGTTTGGCTTAAACCAGTTCTCGTTTCTTAACAATTGGCTAAATGCTAATTAAAAAGTTTGCCCTAGCTGTTCTAGCATTTCTTAAATATGGGTTTTAGGCTAATTAAAAAAGTTTGACTTTAGTTATTCTCATTATTCACAAGTAAGCTTAACTGCTAATTAAAAATTTTGCCGCTTCAGTTCTTACATTTCTTAAATAAGGGCTTTTACACTAAACTTGCAAAATGGGCATATTGCCATTTTCTGTAGTTATCATTACCAAAAACGAGGAGGCAAATATTGGTCGTGCCATTCGTTCTGTATTGCCCGTATGCAACGATGTCATTGTGGTTGATAGCGGCAGTTTGGATCGAACCAAAGCCATTGCCATTGAGCTAGGCGCAAGGGTCATTGAGCAAGAATGGTTGGGATATTCTAAGACAAAAAACGTGGGAAGCGCGCATGCCTTGCACCCGTATATTTTTAGCTTAGACGCAGATGAGGCATTTTCTTTCGGTCTGATCCAAAGCATTGTTGAAGTTTTTGCGGCTGATGGTTTATTGCCGGTTTATAAGATGAATAGGCTGAATCACTTTGCTGGCAAGGCCATAAAACACGGTGCTTGGTATCCCGATTGGCAATATAGGTTGTTTAACAAAAACTTGCATCAATGGCAAGAGACAGATGAGGTGCATGAAAATTTGAACTGGGACGAGCAAACGCGCGTAGGCACTTTGCCTGGCGATTTGCTACATTATACTGCGGAATCTGAGGACTTCTACCTTGATAAAATGAGAAAGTATGCTCAGTTGTTTTATAGCAAAAGGGTGGCGGAGGGAAAGGCGGCTTCGCCGCTGAAGGCTTACAGTAGCGCAGGATTTAGGTTCTTTAAGGAATATGTGCTGCAGGCTGGTTTTTTGGATGGTGTTGAGGGATTAAAGATTGCCCGGGCGCATTTTATTTATACTAAGGGGAAATATTTGCGGTAGGCCCGGAAATTTTGCGGGGATATTGGGAATTGGAGGATCCGGGGGAATTGGAGGATCCGGGGGAATTGCGATAATGATGGGGATTGCGGGGCCGGGGGATAGGGCAGGTCGCGACCTGCCCGTACGGGTCGAGGAATGCCCGGGGGAATTGCGGGGCCGGGGGGCGGCATGCCCGGAAATTTTGCGGGTAATGGATTATTGTAGGGACAGGTCGGGACCTGTCCTTTTTGAAGGAAAATTTATGCTGCGGGATTATCGCCTGCCGCGAGATTTCAGCTTGCTCCGCCATTTCCTATGCTGCGGGGCAAATCGAATTTTGCTGCATTATCTATGCTGCGGGATTTCCTATGCTGCGGGGATAATCAAATGCCGCGGGCTAAAGCCCTAGGAGCATTTTGTGGGGATCGATGCCTTGCGTTAGGAGTAGGCTCGGGTTTTCGAGGCATTGTTTCACCTTCACCAAGAAACCTACCGATTCGCGGCCATCAATAATTCTGTGGTCGTAGCTTAAGGCTACATACATAATTGGACGAATTACGATTTGTCCGTTTTGAACCACGGCACGTTCAACAATATTGTGCATGCCTAAGATGGCAGATTGTGGTGGATTAATAATGGGCGTACTTAACATAGAGCCAAACACACCACCATTGGTGATGGTGAAGGTACCTCCTGTCATTTCCTCCAAACTCAATTTATTCTCTCTGGCTTTTCCTGCCAAACGCATAACTTCTGCCTCTATCTGAGCCAATCCTAAGCTTTCTGCATTTCTGATAACTGGAACAACCAAGCCTTTTGGAGCACTAACCGCTATGGAAACATCACAATAATCATGATAGATTATTTCTTCGCCATTTAGGTATGCATTTACAGCAGGAAATTGCTGCAAGGCCACACAAACTGCTTTGGTAAAGAAACTCATGAAACCCAAGTTTACCCCATGTACTTCTTTAAATTGATTCTTATATTGATTGCGCAAATCCATGATAGGCTTCATATCTACCTCATTGAAGGTAGTTAGCATAGCCGTTTCATTTTTGGCTGCAACCAAACGTTTAGAAACCGTCTTACGTAAAGAGGTCATCTTTTCGGTACGGTCGTTACGCAATTTTACTTCATTGGTAGTAACCTTTAACTCTGCCTTTAAAGCATCATTTTTTAAGATGCGACCATCTTTGCCTGATCCAACTACTTGCTTGGCATCGATTCCTTTTTCTGCTAATATTTTTTGTGCAGCCGGTCCGGCAGAGCCAGACGCGTAAGTGGCAGGTGCAGTATTCTTAGCAGCTACTTCTGTTTTTACTTCTACTTGCTTTGCCTCAACTTTTGGTTCAGGCATAAGCACACCTTCTGGACGTTTGGCATCCGTATCTATTTCGGCAATTAAATCGCCTATCTTAATGGTATCGCCTTCATTACATTTGGTGCTAAGTAATCCAGCTGCCTCTGCATTCAATTCAAAAGTGGCCTTGTCGCTTTCTAACTCACAAAGCAATTCGTCCATTTCAACATAATCACCTGTTTTTTTATTCCACCTAGCAACGGTTACCTCGCTGATAGATTCTCCTACTGTTGGCACTTTAATTTGAAGCATACTTTCTCTTATGAATGGGCTGCAAAGTAAGGCAAAGCAGAGGGATTAAGCAAAGACCACTTGTAAAAATTTGGTTCAGACCTTAATTCTTCAACTGTTTACCCAAATCACTCATGGCGTTCATAAAATAAATATAGGCATCATAAGGTGATTCGTACGGACTAAAATACTTGTGAACATCGCCATCTGCCCAATATTTGGTGCACATATAATAGAAGTGATCGCTGGTTAACATTTTCTTCCAAGAATCAATTAGGGCAGCATTGCCACTTGCGTATACTTGTTGCTCCAAAGAATAAATTTTGGCAATGGCTTCATCTTGCATGGGGTTTCCCAACCAAGCAGATAAATCGCGCTCGGTATCTGCCCAAGAGGTTAAATCATGCGCATCGTACACATCACGCACAGGGTATGCCGCCAGTGTTTCTGAAACAGTTTTAAATCCAAAATCTGGATGTTGTAAAACAAACTCTGGCATATAGCGCATAAACTCAAAAATACCACTCTGCTCCCACTGATGCTCCCCAAAAGTCTCATAATCCATAAATAGATTAATGGTCTCTCCTTGGCCGGCCACCGCATGAACCCAGTTAGCAAACCTATCTGCTGTTAATGGAAATTCCACCCAATTGCGGTCAGAAAACCTAAAGGCAATATCATCGCTAAGCCTATAATTTTTTAGCAAAGATTTGATATGATTTGCATTGGGAGCCCGGTATAAATGATTGGGCGTTCTGCCATACAACAACCTATCTACACCCTCGCAAATAATGCCCTCATAGCCCATGTCTTCTATATACTTAGCCAATTCATTGTTGTATTGAAGCTCAGTATTTCTAAACACTTTTGGCTCTTGGTTAAACAATCTTTTTACCAAATCTCGGTGTTGTTGAACTTGTTTTTTAAACTCATCCTTCGAGAAAATATATGCCAAAGAATGGTAATAAGTTTCAGAAATAAACTCCACACAACCGGTGTTACCTAAATCAACAAAAGACTGCAATACATCTGGTCGCCAAGCCTCAAATTGTTCTAGCGCAACTCCGCTAATGGAATAGCTAATTTTAAACTTTCCCTTGTGCTTTTCTATGAGCTCAAGCATCAATTTATTGGTAGGTAAATAGCATTTTTCTGACACCTTATCTAATACTTGCCTGTTCTTGGCATCATCAAAATAATGGTGGTCTGAACCGATATCAAAAAAGGTGTATTCCTTTAGTCGATAGGGCTGGTGTACTTGAAAGTAAAAGCAGATTGATGGCATATGGAGGTTAGAATTAAGAGTGAAGAGTTAAGAGTGAAGAGTTAAGAGTGAAGAATTGCCCACCGTCTACGTTCATCGTAGCTTTAGCGAAGATGAAAGCTTTAGCGAAGGACGAAGTTAGGCTTAGCTTATTAAGGTCGGCTTGTCTACCAAAGCCTTCTTGCATAACAAAGCCTTTTTGCCCACAAAAGCCTTCTTGCCCAACAAAGCCTTGGCGTAGGTGGGGGCTTAGTTGGGGCCCTAGGTGGGGCTTTAGTTGAGGGCAAATATGGGCGGTATGAGGTGTTTGTAGTTTCATGTTAATTATTCATTGGCAAATTGTAAATACGCATCACTTTCTCTGCGCAATTTTCCCAAGTGATAGATTTGAGACTTTGGTTGTTGGCGGCAACAATACTAGCTTTTAGGCCTTCATCATTTAAGGATTGAATGATGTATTCTGCAAACTTATTTACATCATAAAAATCTATGGAGAGAGAGCCATTTAATACTTCTGCCACCCCACTGGTTTTAGATATAATGGTGGGAATGCCATATTGAACGGCCTCCACAGCACTTAAGCCAAAAGGCTCACTTACGCTAGGCATACAATAAACATCTGCTATGGCCAACAATTCATTGAGCATTTTCTTGTTTAAGAACCCTGTAAAAAAGAACTTGTCGCCCATGCCATAGCGGGCGGTACGTTCAATCATTTCGGTTAACAAATCGCCGCTGCCTGCCATCACAAATTCTACATCGGGCTGAACCAATAACACTTTTCGGGCTGCTTCTACAAAGTATTCTGGACCCTTTTGCATGGTTATTCTACCAAAGAAAATGACATATTTGGTGGAATCTTGCTTAGGCTTAATGGTGCGTTGAACCAAATCAATTCCATTATGTACGGTTTGTATCTTTTGCCAGTGGGCACCATAATGATTTACGCACACTGCTCCGGTATAATTGCTTACGGGTATAATCCAATCGGCCTCTTCCATGGCTTTGCGTTCTAGCTCGTACACCCAGTTTTTACTGTGGGCTCCTGCCCTATCATATTCTGTACTATGAATATGCAATACCAAGGGCTTGCCCGTTCTACGCTTGAGTTCGAGGGCTGGCAAAAAGGTCATCCAATCATGGGCATGGATAATATCAAAATCTCGGTTCAGACAGAATTGAACAGCTAAGCGTGAAAACTCAATAACCTTACCTATTACATCGCCTCCATAAAGGTTATTAATTTCGAAGGGCTTAACTTCATTGTGGTATACTTCGTAGAATCTAGCGTCTACATATTCGTTTGAAGCGATGATGGAATAAGGGCCAAATTCTGAGTTGTCTTCTGATTCATTTTCTTGATTTTGACTTGCAACTTTGGCTCCAACATGATTGCTTACCTTAACGGTATCTTTAAACAACTTGACTAAATCGTCTTTACCAAGGCTGTTTATACCAACCAATTCAATATGGGGAATGCTAAAATTTGGAACACTTTTAGGGATGATCATGAGCATATCTGCATGGGGCGCCAATGCCTTACACAAGCCAAGAGTTGCCACTCCTAATCCGCCCGAAATTACGGGTGGGAATTCCCATCCAAACATCAAAATGCGTTTTCTCAAAAGGCTCATTTTAATTGTGCATCCAAGGTTGAAATAATTTTTGTCTAAATAAAAAAACTATCTTTAGATTGCGTAACAAGTTACAAGTAAATTTTCACAATAAAAAAAGTAAATTTCCTCATGCAAATCACAGAATCAAAATCGAAGTATTCTAGCAAATATCACCCAGGAAAAGTACATACCTACAAGAAAGAGGGAAATTTTTTCTATTTCTATTCTGATGATACTATTTTAGAAGTAAAACTGAATACAGATGGAATTATTAGATTTAGATATGCCGCTGATGGTTTTTTTCAAAAAGATTTTTCGTACGCACTAAACAATGAGTTTAAGATTCAATTGATATCAGTTGGCTTTAAGGAGCTACCTAAATATTATGAAATTGAAACCACCAAGATCATTTGCTGTATTAAGAAATCTAACATGGCCATCACCATCATGGATAAAGCCCGTGAGGTAATTTGCGAAGATGAAAAAGGATTTCATTGGCAACATTATTTATTAAAAGGTGGTAAGATAAATTATTGCAGCAAGAAGATACAGCCTGATGAATCTTTTTACGGCATGGGCGATAAGCCAACAGAGTTGAATGTAAGGGGAAAATACTTTGAGAATTATGGCTCAGATATGTACGGGTATGGAAAGGATGCAGATCCGCTTTACAAGAACATTCCATTTTACATGGGCTTGCATGGAGCGGGTAAACATGGGTATGGAATATTCTTTGACAATACCTTTAGAACCATATTTGATTTTGGCAAAGAGCAACATGACGTCTGCAGTTTTTGGTCGCGCGGGGGCGAGATGAACTATTACTTTATTTATGGTCCGCAATTGGTAAATGTGGTAGAGCAATATGCCATGCTTACGGGTACCCATGAGCTACCACCTATGTGGGCCTTAGGTTACCACCAATGCAAATGGAGCTATTATCCAGATAGCAAGGTACGTGAAATAACAGAAGAGTTTAGGCGCCGCAAAATCCCCTGCGATGTAATTTATTTAGATATAGATTATATGGAAGGCTTTAAGTGTTTTACCTGGAGCAAAGAGCATTTTCCTGAACCAAAAAAGCTACTGAAAGAATTAAGTGATAACGGTTTTAAAACAGTGGTGATAATAGACCCCGGTATCAAAATTGAAAAAGATTACGAGATTTGGAAACAAGGGATATTGAACGATTATTTTTGCAGGCGCGCAGATGGCACCTTAATGGAAGGTGATGTGTGGCCAGGCAAATGTCACTTCCCTGACTTTACTCATCCAGATGTGCGCGAATGGTGGAGTACCTTATTTAAGGAACTTATTGACATGGGTGTTAAGGGGGTTTGGAACGACATGAACGAACCTGCTGTTTTTGAGATAGGAACTTTCCCAGAGGATGTGCGACATAACTATGATGGCAATCCATGCAGTCACCGTAAAGGACATAATGTATACGGCATGCAAATGGCAAGGGCTACTTACCATGGCTTAAGGAAATTTATGATGCCAAATAGGCCTTTTGTGATTACCCGATCTGGCTATAGTGGATTGCAGAGATACTCGAGTGTTTGGACGGGTGATAATACAGCAAGTTGGGAACATTTATGGTTGGCCAATATTCAATGTCAGCGTTTATCTATATCTGGTGTATCCTTTGCGGGCAGTGATGTTGGCGGATTTATTGGAGAGCCTGATGGCGAATTGTACACCCGTTGGATACAGCTTGCTACCTTTCATACATTCTTTAGAACACACAGTGCTGGTAACGATACACAGTTTAACCAGGAGCCATGGAGCTTTGGATCGAAGTATGAATTTATTGTTAAAAAATTCTTGCATCTGAGGTACCAATTATTGCCTTATATTTATACTGCTTTTTGGCAGCACACAGTCTATGGAACACCTGTTATAAGACCTTTATCGTTGATGGATCAAACCGACCCTGAAACGCGCGATCGTATGGATGAATTTGGTTTTGGCGACCATATGTTAATATGTCCTGTTTTAGTTCCTGGCCAAGTGGAGAGAAACGTTTACATACCAAGAGGCACTTGGTACCATATGTGGAACGATACCGAATACAAGGGAGGTTGGGAATATAAAGTTACTTGTCCTATAGACAGAATCCCTGTTTTTATTAGAGCCGGCGCGGTAATTCCACACTTCCCTAAAATGCAATATGTGGGAGAAATTGAGGTGACAGAATTGACCTTAAATGTCTATTATACCAAGGAGAAAAACGTGTTAAGTATTTTATATGAAGATGCTGGAGATAACTATGGATATAGAGCTGGACAGTATAATCAACACAGGTTTTATGTAAGTGGCAATGCCAAGAATTTGATATTTAGCCAGATTTTGGAAGAGGGTAAATTTGAGACGACTTATAAGAATTATAAAGTAGTACTGCATGGCGTTCCATTTGAATGTTCTGAAGTGGTTATTGATGGAAAAAATCATCCTTTGAACGAACGCAACTTTGCAGTGGGAATGATCAAATTTAAGGTGGATAAGAATTTTCAAAGGATTATTTTGAGGTAAAAGAATATACCAAAGACTTTGTTTTTATTGTTAAATTTTTGGGCTTTTAAAATTGGAAACTAACATAATCCTAGCAAATAGATTAAGAGAAGTATTGCTCAATGGAAAGTGGATTGCCAATACCAATTTTAAGGAACAAATTGTTGGGATCAATTGGGAACATGCCGTTTATAAAAGAAGTGATTTAAACAGCATAGCCATGCTCACTTTTCATATTAACTATTATGTTGGTGGGGTGTTGGAGGTATTGCGAGGAGGAGATTTAACGATAAGAGATCATTATAGTTTTGATGTTCCAGAAATTAAATCTGAAGCCGATTGGCAAAGAATAGTTGAGGCGTTTTTAAACAATGCAGAAAATCTAGCAATGGCTATTGAAAAGCTTGATGAAAGCACGTTAGATAAGCCCTTTGTACAAGAAAAATACGGAAGTTATAGACGAAACTTAGAAGCAGTTATAGAGCACAGTTATTACCATTTGGGACAGGTAACTTTAATAAAAAAAATGATTTTATTGGAAGGAAATAATGCTGACATAAATAGCATTGTTTAAAATATAAATCAAAGGTTTAGTATGAAAAAAATTATAGCGCAGCAGAGCAAAGTTAAATCTGGCTAGGAAAAGATGGCCGAAGTTATTCCGTAATAGATGCAGAAAAAGGATCCTGAAATATTTTATGCGGCCAATGCTGGTGCTTGGCGAGAATGGTTAAAGAAAAATCATCTTGTAGAAGATGCTGTATGGCTAGTTTTACATAAAAAAAGTTCTGCTAAACACACTATAAATTGGAGAGAAGCAGTAGATGTTGCGCTATGTTTTGGATGGATTGATAGTAAGAAAATAAAAATAGATGAGGAGACCTCACATCAGTTTTTTAGCAAAAGAAAAGCAAAGGGTACTTGGTCTAAAATTAACAAGCAAATTATTGAGCAACTGATTGAAAATGGGTTAATGGAGGAGGCAGGTTTTAAGAGCATTGAACTTGCCAAACAAAATGGGTCGTGGAATATTTTAGACGAAGTAGAAGAGTTGCTCATTCCAGAAGATTTAGATGCGGCATTGTCCTTAAAACCAAATGCGAGGGATTACTTCTTAAGTTGCAGCAAATCGGCCAGGAAGGCGATGTTGCAATGGTTGGTGATGGCCAAACGTGTAGAGACAAGACAAAACCGTGTGAATGAAATTGTGACCTTAGCAGGGCAAAATAAAAAGCCCAAACATGTGCTTTAATATAAATCACCCTTGTTTTTTGGCACAAGAATTTTAGTATCTTTGTTTTGTATAATTTTGGCCCATTTAAATAAACAGGCAAACCCTTGTTCTGCAAGGGAATATTGACACCTATGAGCTTTAAAAATAAATGAAACCATACTAATGAGCTTACAATTACAACTTAAAAAGATGTGCTCATCAATTTTCATTATTAGAATAGTTTTTATGGCCGCTTTCTTTTGTTTTGCAATCATGAGAGTGTATGCACAAACTTTTGATTTGGGTAGTTGGAATGTTATAAATCTCAAATACACCCTTGATAAAAAATGGAGTTTTTTTGGTGAAGCACAATTACGTTCCTTGAAGTATTATGACAACTTCCATTATTACGAATATAAAGTAGGGGCAAACTTAAAAGTACATGAAAATGTGATGTTGACTCTTGGAGCAGGTAGTTACCAAACCTATAAAGAAGGAGGCAATTTTGTTGAACCTAAAAACAATGCTGAGCTTAGGGTTTGGCCGCAGGTAATACTTTTTCAATCGATTGGTAAATGGACAATAGAGCAGCGCTATCGCGCAGAGTTAAGATTTACAAACAATGGTTATCGAAATAGGTTTCGATATAGGTTTGGAGCTTCTTATCCATTCGGCAGGCAGCGTAATGATTTTAAACCTTTTCAGTTTAGTGTAAGTGATGAAATTTTCTTTAGCGACAAAGAGCCCTATTTTGAGCGAAATAGGATCTTATTAACATTTAACTATAAACCTGCAAAAAGAACTACCTTACAAGTTGGCTATTTGCACCAATTTGATTATAAAATATATGACGAGACAGGGCGCGATTTTCTTGTGGTTGGCTTCTATTTTGAGCTATTAGGAAAATCAAAAACAAAAGCAGAACCATCGATAGAAATTAGGGATAATTGACATTGATATCACAAATAGTAATACGAATGGAAAAATCTCCCATAAATAATAGATACGACGGATTTGGGTTTAGGATTGCTAAAAGCAAATAGTTTTAATTGATGAGTTTAATGGAACTCTGGAAGGAATACAAAAGATGGTAAAAATTCACATGTTCCGTAATGCTAAATTGGGTTTAAACCAAGCTAAATATTAGGAATGAAAATTTTAGGATTTGCAAATAAATATTTTCTAATTACAGTTGAATAATTTATTTTCATAGAATAAAACCAAAGGGAATTTATCATGAAAAAAATATTACCTAATTTTAAATCAACTTACATTTTTGTTGGCGTATCTTTTGTACTTTTATCGCTAGGGCTATTTGTGAAAGGCCTAATGCCTAGCATGGCGGAGTTTTTAGTACCAGCACCTATTTTAGCATCACCACATTACTATGACGCTATTCTATGGGTTTATGTGCATATGATAGTAATAGGAATTCTCATATTATTAATTGGTATTTCTGTTGCCGATTTGAATAAACAAAAATGGATAACAGTGATCTTATTATTGATTACCTTATTTTACACCTATTTAGATTTCAGGAGTTCAGACTCTGGTCTTGGTAATGGTTTATATAAAGGTGATTCTTCTGTAGCTCCAGCCATTATTAGTTTAGTCGTAAATTTATTATTCCTCCAACTAGCCATTAAATTGTTTGCCAAAGGGAAAAGTAATTGAGGTACTTCTGTTAAAAATGAGAAAAGGGCTAAAAGCACTTACCCTTAAAAACATTGAATAAAGCGGCAAAATTACCTTTTTGCGGGATTCAATTGGAGGGTCAAACTATTAAGGTATGATTAGTTGGTAAACATGACTAAAGGCAACAGAGGAGTTAAATATAAAATCTCTAAAAAAAGCGTTTTGGTTCAGACCGAAAATTATTGGCGGTATTGAATGCGTGTAAGTGCTTTTTCTTCTAGGCGTTCGTAAATGAGGAGGGCCATTTGGGGGGCTATTTCTGCAGGGTTGCTTAAATTGAAAAGGGCTTTTACCTTTTTCTCGTTTACATCGATACGGTAAAGGATATTCCAGAGGCGTTCTAAATCGTGTAATAACAAGTAAATTATGGCTTGGCGGAGAGCCTCTAACACCTTTTCCTTGCTGACTTGGGGCAAATTGTCAAATTCTTTTGACAGCAATTCGTGTGTTATAATTTCTACCTCATTCACAATCAGCGATATTAATTTAACAAAGATACGTAGTTTTAGCCCTAAAATAATGTAGAAAATAAGTAAATTTGCGGCAGTTTTTTAGGCTTGGGGTTTTGTTTTATTGAACTTTAAGCCCTATTAATTGTTACAATTTTAAACAATATTATAAAATGGTATTCGACTTAGAAATGATTAAAGCGGTGTATGCCCGCATGGGAGAACGCATTGAGGCTGCCCGTAAGGTGGTTAACAAACCCCTAACCTTATCTGAAAAAATATTATACAGTCACCTTACAGAAGGCAATGCAAGCAAAGCCTATGCAAGGGGAAATAGCTATGTGGATTTTGGTCCAGACCGCGTGGCCATGCAAGATGCTACTGCGCAGATGGCTTTATTGCAATTTATGCAAGCTGGAAGACCTAAAGTTGCCGTTCCATCTACAGTGCATTGCGACCATTTAATTACTGCAAAAGTAGGCGCAGAAAAAGATTTGGCTTATGCCAACCAAGAAAGCAAAGAGGTTTATGATTTCTTGGCTTCAGTTTCTAACAAATATGGCATAGGTTTTTGGAAGCCAGGTGCAGGTATTATTCACCAAGTTGTGTTGGAGAATTATGCGTTTCCAGGTGGAATGATGATTGGTACCGATTCGCATACCGTAAATGCAGGTGGTTTGGGTATGGTTGCCATTGGAGTAGGTGGTGCCGATGCATGTGATGTGATGGCTGGTTTGCCTTGGGAGCTTAAGTTTCCAAAGTTGATTGGTATTAAGTTAACAGGAAAATTAAATGGTTGGACCTCACCAAAGGATGTAATTTTAAAGGTTGCTGGCATCTTAACCGTTAAAGGTGGAACAGGAGCAATTGTTGAATATTTTGGCGAAGGAGCTACCAGCATGAGTTGTACCGGTAAAGGTACCATTTGTAATATGGGTGCTGAGATTGGTGCAACTACCTCTACTTTTGGATATGATGAAAGCATGGAGCGCTACTTACGCGCAACAGGAAGAAATGAAGTGGCAGATTTAGCTAATGGCATTCAGGCTCATTTAACTGGTGACCCTGAAGTTTACGCAAATCCAGAGGCCTATTTTGATCAGGTGATTGAGATTAATTTAGATACTTTAACACCCCATTTAAACGGTCCGTTTACACCAGATTTGGCTACTCCAGTTTCTGAAATGAAAGAAGCTGCAGCTAAAAACAATTGGCCTTTAAAAGTTGAGTGGGGATTAATTGGTTCTTGTACCAATTCTTCTTACGAAGATTTATCGCGTGCAGCCTCTATAGCCAAACAAGCCATAGAAAAAGGTTTGGTAACCAAGGCAGAGTTTGGTATTAATCCGGGTTCTGAGCAAGTAAGATACACTGCAGATAGGGATGGTTTATTAAAGACCTTTACCGATTTGAACGCGAGCATATTTACCAACGCTTGTGGTCCGTGCATAGGCATGTGGGACAGGGTTGGCGCAGAGAAGGCAGAGAAAAACACCATTGTACATTCATTTAACAGAAACTTTGCCAAGCGTGCAGATGGAAATCCAAACACTTTTGCATTTGTTGCCTCACCAGAAATGGTTGCAGCTATTGCTATTGCTGGAGATTTATCTTTTAACCCAATTACAGACACCTTGATAAACAACAAAGGTGAAGCGGTTAAATTGGATCCACCTAAGGGCGATGAATTGCCAACCAGAGGATTTGCAGTGGAAGATGCAGGCTATTTGGCACCAGCCGCAGATGGCTCTGGGGTTCAAGTTGCGGTATCTCCAACTTCTGATCGTTTGCAATTGTTAGATCCTTTTGCAGCATGGGAAGGCAGCGACTTAAAAGGTTTAAAGCTTTTGATTAAGGCCAAAGGTAAATGTACTACCGACCATATTTCTATGGCTGGTCCATGGTTAAAATACCGTGGTCACCTTGACAATATTTCAAATAATATGTTGATTGGCGCAGTTAACTTCTTCAATGAAAAAACAGACAGCGTAAAGAACCAATTAACTGGCGAATACAATGCGGTGCCAAAGGTACAACGTGCTTACAAAGCACAAGGAATTGGCTCAATTGTAGTTGGTGATGAAAACTATGGTGAAGGTTCATCTCGTGAGCATGCAGCCATGGAGCCTCGTCATTTAGGTGTTAGAGCGGTATTGGTAAAATCATTTGCCCGTATTCACGAAACCAACTTAAAGAAACAAGGTATGTTGGCACTTACTTTTAATGATAAAAACGATTACGAGAAGTTCCAAGAAAACGACCAAATTGACATTATTGGTTTAACTTCGTTTGCACCTGGTACTCCTTTAACTTTAGTGCTTACGCATGATGATGGCAGCACAGAGAATATCTCTGTTAACCATACTTACAATGAGCAACAAATAGAATGGTTCAAAGCCGGTGGCGCTTTAAACATTATTCGCAAGCAAGTTGGAGCTTAAATAAAATACACATAAAAAAGGCTGTTTCAACAACTGAAACAGCCTTTTTTTTTAAAATCTTTTTACACGAAAACTTCTTAACTTGTGGCTATGAAAAATATCTTCCTTATTTTGTTTGCGGCCAGCATTCTTTCCTCTTGTATAAAGTGTGCACCAAAAGAATACAATTTGCCTTATATTACCTTTTACATGCCCAAGGAAGACACTTTAAAATTCCCTTTAAATCAATACACGCAAATGCGTGTACATAAATATTATAAATTTGGGAAGTGGGCACCTTTAAATTTTGTTGATTCCAATGTAATGGTTAATACCAATTGGCGAACAATTAGCATTAAAACCGACACTGGATCATATGAAGCCTTTGGCTTTTTAGTAGACCAAGGAATTACTTCAACGAATTTCGCAAGCGACCTAGGCAAAAACGATTTTTGGTTAAAAAGTCTCGATGGTAAAATTCAAATTAAGCTTGCCGAAATGGACATATTGTACACCGCACCAGAAGAAAAATGTGATGGAGAACGTTGGGAAATTTCAAGCAGCCTTATCTACGATAGCTTAATCAACAAACACAAGGAACCAATTTTATTAAGGTAATTTCACCTCGCCTTTAGAGACTTTTTCTGCCAATACCAAAGCCTCGTAAGCATTTACAATTCCGCCTGTAACACTCAATTCATTTAATTTGGTTTTGGTCTTAGTACCAGGAATTAGAACTTTTTCTTTGCAAGGAACAGCACTCATTAAAATAATTTGTTTGGTTTGGCTTGCTGTTAATTCTGGATAGTTTTGACGAACCAAAGCTGCAACACCAGACACTACAGGAGCCGCCATACTGGTACCATCTTGACTCTTATATTTACTACCAGGCATCGTTGAATTTACATCTACACCTGGGGCAAAAACCTCTACTTCAGTTTTACAAAAATTAGAAAAAGGAGCAACACGGCCTTTTCCTTTTTGCCAACCAGAAGCGCCTACTTCTATCCAATTCGACATTTTTTCACCACTGTTTAATTTGGCCATTGGATAAAATTTAGACACACTAATATCTACCGCATCATTGCCCGATGCATGAATAAACAATACATCCTTGCTTAATGCATATTTAACCGCCTCATCAATGATGTCTTTGTGTGGCGACATTTTCTTACCAAAGCTCATGTTAATTACCTTAGCACCATGGTCTGCAGCATATCTTATTGCATTAGCAATATCCTTATCGCGCTCATCGCCATTTGGCACCACACGCAATGTCATGATTACCGCCTCACCACAAATTCCTTTGATACCTAAATCGTTGCTACGGTTTGCTGCAATAATACCAGCCACATGAGTTCCATGCTCTGCATTTGGCGCGTCAACGGTATTGTTGCCATAGTACTTTTCTGTTACATCCTCATAGTTATCGCCCACCAATTTACGCGGGTTAAATTTTAAATTTAGGTTATAATTCACCATAGTTCCTAATTGCTCCTCGGCCTCTCTAAATTGCTCCATGATGGGCGATTTCTCTGTACCACCTGTTTTAGCTATATACTTCACCAAAGACTTAATTCCCTTTTCTTGTTTATCTGAAACCTTAATGGCATCAACCTCCTTCACTGTAGGATTTTTTGAACCTGTTCTTGCAGTCATTTCTTCAATCATCTTCATGATGGTTTTGAACTGCTCGTACTGACCATTCGTCTCCTCATACTTTTCTTTCTGCATTTTCCTGGCCTCTATAAAAAGATCCTCCTCAGCAGTTGTTTTAAAAGGAGGTACATCCTTTTCATCATACCCTTTTTCTATGTATGAACCTAAAATACGCGTGAACTCATAGGTATCCTCCTTTACATTTCCATCTTTGCCTCCTATAAAATTCCAACCATTTACATCATCAATATACCCATTTTTATCATCATCAATTCCATTGCCAGCAACTTCATTTGGGTTCACCCAAAGATTGTTTTTTAAATCTTCGTGGTTAATATCTGTTCCCGCATCAATTACAGCAACAATAACCTTTGCAGGCTTTTTGCCAATAGGCAATTCGGCATAAGCACGTTCTGTACTTATTCCCCAAACTTTATCTTTTTTTGCATCTAGGTTGAACCAATTAGCAGGTGCCGTTTTTTGCGCATACGCTTGAAATGACAATAGAGAGCCAAGCGCCAAAATAGAAAATAACTTCATTTTTTAGGATTGTTTTAACTTCACAATTATATTTGACTTTTGTGTGATACCCTAATAAATATTTTTAATGGTTCAAAAAAAGGATAACCTGACAGAAAACTCGTCAGACAAGGAATTTAATAAACTTTATTGGGTCTTGTTTTTATTCTTGCTGATCCAAATCGCCATTTATTACCAGTTAACCTCCTCACTTAAATGAGCTATTTAGATTGGGTAGTTTTGCTTCTTTCCTTGGCCAGCATTGCTGGATACGGACTTTACAAAAGTAGAGGCACCAATAATATGGAAACCTACCTTAAAGGAGACCATAGCATTCCATGGTATATGGTTGGCCTCTCTATAATGGCCACACAAGCCAGTGCAATTACCTTTTTATCGGCACCCGGACAAGCATATACAGACGGTATGCGCTTTGTACAATATTACTTTGGCTTGCCAATAGCCATGATTGTTTTGTGTATTTTTTTCTTACCCATTTACCATAGGTTAAATGTGTATACAGCATACGAATACTTAGAAAACAGGTTCGACCAAAAAACACGCGTATTTACCTCTATCTTATTTTTAACCCAAAGAGGCCTAGCATCTGGACTTACCCTTTACGCACCTAGTCTTATCCTTTCTGCACTCCTGGGTTGGAATATTTATTATACCAATTTATTTATTGGAAGCATTGTAATTGCCTACACCGTGGCTGGTGGCTCTAAGGCTGTAAGCTATACCCACCTGCAACAAATGAGTATTATCTTTATAGGAATGTTTATTGCGGGATACATGATTGTTCATTTACTACCAGCAGAAATTGGCTTTACAGATGCCATAAAAATGGGAGGTAAATTAGGCAAAATGAATGTGATAGATTGGAACTTTGACCTTAACAATAAATACAATATTTGGAGCGGACTCATAGGCGGGTTTTTCTTAGCCCTCTCCTACTTTGGCACCGATCAATCGCAGGTTTCTAGGTATATCAGTGCCAAAGATTTAAGGCAAAGCAGAATGGGACTTTTAATGAACGGTTTTATTAAAGTTCCCATGCAATTTTTCATCTTATTAATTGGTGTTTTGCTATTTGTCTTTTACCAATTTCAACCAGCACCCTTGTTCTTTAATAACAACGAAACAGAAAAGCTCGAAAACAGCGCCTATGCTGCAGAGTGGCATCAAATCAATGCCAAGCATCAAGCACTATTTGCACAAAGAAAATCAGCCGCTTTCGGTCTGAACCAAGGCATACAAAATGGGGATGAAAATAGCATTGGTTCGAACCAAAGCTTTTTGGTGGAGAGTGAGAAAGACTTACAATCTTTGCGTAAACAAGCAACCGATTTAATGAAGCTTAACGACCCTAAAGCAGAAACCAACGATACCAATTATATCTTCTTAAGGTATGTGATAGACTACCTGCCGCATGGGCTAATTGGGCTCTTAATTGCGGTGATTTTTGCTGCATCCATGCAAAGTAAATCTGCAGAATTAAATGCACTTGCATCTTGCACCATGGTGGATATTTACAAGCGAAGTTTTAACAAAAATGCCAGCGAAGAACATTACCTCAGCGCCTCTAAATGGGCAACAGGATTATGGGGATTATATGCCATAGGAGTAGCCATGTTTGCCAACAAATTGGGCAGTTTAATTGAAGCGGTAAATGTGTTGGGCTCCCTTTTTTACGGCACCATTTTAGGGATATTCTTAGTGGCTTTTATGTTTAAAAACATCAAAGGAGCCAGTGCCTTTTATGCCGCCATAATTGCAGAAGCCCTGGTTTTAACGCTTTACTTTTTCACAGATATTAGTTTCCTTTGGTTCAACTTAGTTGGCAGCATTTTGGTAATAGTTTTTAGCTTTATTATTCAAATGTTACTCCCTAAAAAGGTTGCGGTTTAACAAGTTAAGCAAATATCAAATATTACATTTTTTCAAAACTGTTACACAGGAATAATCCTATTTGTATTGGCAAGTAAAAAGACAATCCCCAATAGAAAAAACTATTGGGGATTGTCTTTATGGCCACCATTAGGCTAATATTATTCTTGGCTAAAAAGTTGCATGGCTAAGAGCCAATAGACAACATCTTGCGTATTTTCCACTACTTTTAGGTAATTATTCTTGCTGTATAGGTTAAGATATACTTACTGCTTTTTAAGCCATTGGTGATGATAAATGTTTCCTTTACCTGAATGCCTCTTTCTTGTCCGTTATACATAATATATTCGGTGGTTCTTTTATCGCGTTTTTCACCTGCGTATAAAAAATAAACAGCTTTTAGCTTAATAGAGCCAGCCTTCACAGAACTTCTTTTGGTATTATAGGCAACTATTCTAAAATCAGCTTTAATGGTTAAACCTGGATCGGTATACAATACAAAATTATTCTCGCGTTTACCTTCATTTAAATCAATATAAAATGAATCGGCCATAGCAGTGGAACCGCCATCACCCTCCACATTCACTTTAGAGATTAAAACTCTTGCTTGATTTTGCGCAAGCACAACAACAGGAAGCAACAAACAAATAAAAACCAGTAATTTTTTCATATCAATGTATTATTTTCGATGAAATCAAAACTAACAATAAATCATGAAAAACAATTTTATTTATCTCATCACCGGCATGTTTTTTACTTTAGGACTCATGGCCATTTGGGCATTTAAACCCAATGAAAAAACGGGAGAAAGCTATGAATACAAGCAATTCTCTACCATCGAATCTATTGTTCCAGGAGGAATGGGTAGAAGTAGAATATTAACCACCGATGCCGGCGGAACCATGGTAGAAAAAGACCTATTAAACTTCTATAGCATGGTAGGAATCAACTTTGGAAACATCTCTAACAACGATAAAATCATTGTAGATAAAGTGAATGAATATTCCAATTCTGGCTGGGACCTTTACCAAGTAACAACAGGTAGCAGCACCAATCAAAGCAATGGTAGCACTTCTGGAGGAATCTTTATCACGAGGTATTTATTTAGAAAAGCTAAATAAAATTTAAAACTTTTTTAGGGGTGCATCATCTTTCAATTAACGAAAAAATGATGCACCTTTTTTTTATATGTTCGTTGTAAATCAATCTCAAAACCATGACAAAAATCAAGTTAAATATGCTTGAGCAAAGCTAATTTGCAGACATAAAACCTACATATGAAAAACAAAAAAGCCCTTGCCTTAAAAAGTTTAATAGGCAATACCCCCATGCTCGAAATTCATTTTAAATACAAAGGTCACAAAAGAGTAATCTTTGCCAAGGCAGAAAGTTTAAACATGACAGGCAGCATAAAAGACCGCATGGCCTACCACATTTTAAGCAAAGCTTATGAAAGAGGAACTTTGGTTCCAGGCATGCCCATTTTTGAAGCCACTAGCGGCAATACAGGCATTTCTGTTTCTGCTATAGGAAGAGCATTAGGTCACGATGTACACATTTACATGCCAGATTGGATGAGCATGGAGCGCATCAATATTATCAAAAGTTTAGGAGCTAAAATTACCTTGGTAAGCAAAGAGCAAGGAGGTTTTTTAGGAAGCATACAAATGGCCAATGAAGCTGCCGCTGCCTGCAATGGATTTGTATCTTCTCAGTTTAGCAACGACGATAACACACAGGCACATTATATTACCACGGGTCCAGAAATTTGGTGGCAAATGCAATCTATATACCTCAAGCCAGATATTTTTGTGGCAGGAGTTGGTTCAGGCGGAACCATTATGGGCGTAAACAAGTTCCTTAAAACAATGAATCCAGAATCTATTGTTTGTCCGCTAGAGCCTTCTAATTCTCCCACACTTACTACCGGACATAAAGTTGGCAAGCACCGCATACAAGGCATCTCCGACGAGTTTATTCCGGCCATTGTGCACCTCAATGAGCTAGATGAAATTATTTCTGTAGACGATGGTGATGCCATAATCATGGCGCAAAAACTGGCCGAACAACTGGGCTTAGGTGTAGGCATATCATCAGGTGCAAATTTCATTGGGGCACTTATGTTGCAAAACAAACATGGCAATTCAAAATCGGTTGTCACCATTTTTTGTGATAGCAATAAAAAATACTTGAGCACAGATTTATTAAAAGAAGAACCGGTTAAAGAAGGCTTCTATTCTAGCGATGTAGAGTTTCTTGAAGTGATTGCACACAAAAGAGCCTTTGCCAATTAATCCTTTTTTTTCGGTCTGAACCAATGAAGTTTTGAAAGGTAAAGTTGTAAGTCAAAAGCCTTGACTGCAACGGTGATTGGTTCGGACAGAAAAATGCTTTTAGCCTTGCTATTGGGGAGAAAATTACGCCCTTTGAGCGGTATGACTTACCAGAAATTCACCCTCCATTTGAGGTACCACTTGCATGGTATCTTGTTGCAAGCAAAACTTCACATCATCTGTCTGCAAGTGCAACAAAGTAAAGCGCTCTGCATGCGAACTTTTGCGCACCAAAGATTCTAAATCGTGTGCATGTTGTTGGTATAAAAAGTAGGCAGATAAGGATGCATCATCATTCATTTGATAGGCATTTTCTAGGTGGTGAATTACTGCACCCGCATATAAAGTATCCTCTAAATTATACTTGTCTTTCCAACCCGAGCAAAGTAAAATAAGGTCCTTGTTTGTCTCCTTAATTTTTCTACACAATGCCGAAATATTTAAGAAAGAACCTATTAAAATGCTATGTGGATTCATGGCTTTGGCCATCTTAATTGCCTTGGTACCATTGGTAGTTGTGAAGGCTATATTTTTTCCAGCAATAAAAGGATTTTCATATTCAAAGGGAGAATTTCCCATGTCGAACCCAGGCACCTTCACTGCATTGCGTTCGGCAGCAATAATAAAATCAAATTCCTTGAACATAAGACATTCATCTGGCGAAGCCACTGGTAATATTTTATTTACTCCCGTGTTAAAGGCTACACACATGGTAGTGGTTGCACGGAGAATATCTATTACCACCACAACCTTGTCTTTTAAATCGTATAAAGGCAATAAGGCTGGTGTATGAATTACTTCTACTTTGTTCATGGTATAAAAAATAAGCCACGAAGTTTATGTTGCTAAGCCTGGTTTAACAACAATAGGCTTCGTGGCTTTGTGAATGCTATAAGAAAGGAACTTTAACCACTTTGGCCTTAATGGCCTTGTCGCGAATTTCTATAAAAATCTCAGTATCTACCTTGCTGTTTGCAGTGGTAACATAACCCATACCAATACCTTTATTCAAGGTTGGCGATTGCGTACCAGAAGTTACTTCACCAATTACATTTCCAGCAGCATCTTTAATGGTGTAATGCTGACGAGGAATACCTCTATCTACCATTTCAAATCCAACCAGCTTTTTGCTAGCACCATTGTCTTTAATTGCCTTATGGTATTCGTGGTTAATGAAAGGCTTGGTAAACTTAGTAATCCAACCCAAACCCGCTTCAATAGGAGAAGTTTCGTCATTGATATCATTACCATATAAGCAGAAACCTTTTTCTAAACGAAGGGTATCACGCGCACCTAAACCTGCAGGTTGAATATCAAATTCTTTACCTGCTTCAAAAACTGCATCCCATAATTTTCTGGCATCGCCATTCATCACATATAATTCAAATCCACCCGCACCGGTATAGCCAGTATTAGAAATAATTACATCTTTTATTCCGGCCAATTCGCCCAATTTAAAAGTATAATATTCCATAGCAGATAAATCTACTTCGGTTAATTTTTGCAAAGCCAAAATTGCTTTCGGACCTTGAACAGCAAGCAAGCTCATATCGTCGCTCATGTTCTGCATGTCAACACCAAAAGTATTGTGTTTGCTGATCCAATTCCAATCCTTTTCAATATTGCTTGCGTTAACTACTAGATAATACTGGTTTTCAGAATAACGGTAAACCAGTAAATCATCTACAATACCTCCTTTATCATTTGGCAAGCAAGAATATTGAATTTTACCATCCGTTAATTTAGATGCATCATTTGAAGTAACCAACTGAATTAAGTCAAGAGCCTTCTCGCCCTTTAACATAAACTCACCCATGTGACTTACATCAAAAACACCAATACCATTGCGTACTGCATTGTGCTCCTGAATAAGGTTATGGTATAAAACAGGCATATTATAACCTGCAAATTCAATCATTTTTGCTCCTAAAGAAGCATGAAGATCATTGAGTGCAACGTATTTCATTGATAAATAAATTATATAAATTGGTGTTCGAATTAACGAAAAAATATCCGAATTATCATATTCTTCTACTGTCGAACCAGTCTTTTCTTTTAGGTATCTTCAAGTCCTGCAAAACAGAGGACTTCACATTGATGTTAAAAATAAAATATTGGTTACCATAGGCAGAAAGAGGTGTCCATGCAAAAGTGAACTGCCAGCAATGTAAATCGCGTCTTAAATCGATGCCCAAATGGGATATTTTCTTTTGTTTGAAATCGTAACCCGAATTAAAATTTACAAACCAATTTTTGGTTGGCGAAACATTGCCATTAAAAGACAAGGTTTGAACAAATTGCTGCGCATTAGGATCTATTTTGGACCTATAATCATAGTTAATGGTATAGTTTAAACTTAGGCTCCAAGGCATAGCAATTTCCATAAATTTAGCCTCTGTCATTTCTTTCTTTCTTCTTTCTCTAACCTCTTCAGATTTTGATTTAAACATATCGGGCGTAAGACTCGCTCCAATACCCATATTGGCATTTGTAAATACCCCCAAACCTTTATCTTCCGAAAGCATAAATTTATTTATCCTTTGGTAATAACTATAACCGTTAGAGGTTATTACTTGGTTAACGTATGGATCTAAAGTAGCGCCGCCATTCACACTTACCGACTTAAACAAGGTTGTTCTAAAAGAAATTGGGAGGGTACTCAATTTTAGGGAATCGGCAAAAATATTATAGCTACCACTCATTCTAATGCTCTCAAAAATCTTAATCTTTTCTATCTTTTCGGAAGTGTCTCTACCACGCTTCCATTTCACCTCAATATTGTTATCTAAACCAAAATTGATATTCCCTTGTTTGCCCCTACCTGGGCCACCATACAAAGAATTTTCGAAGATGGAATAGGTATTGGTTCTTCCTGTACTGTCTACCTGCACATCTTTATAATAGCCGTACTTTGACTGACTAAAATCTGGCATGTATGAGAAGCTTAAATCTGGATTTACCACGTGGCGAATGGCAGCTAATTTTCCTTTTTTAAACTGCACCATGCCATAAAAACGTGTTGACAAACCACCTCTAAATGAATACTGATTGGCGCGTTTAAAGCCACTCACATTTTCGGTCTCTACTGTTTTGTTTTCTGGGTCGTAGCCTTTGTTTACCGTTTTGAGCGTCCAAACTTCGCTATAATCCGCCCCAACCGATAAAGTATAATACTTAAACAAGTTAAAAGAATTTTGCGCAGAGATACGGTGCTGAGCCCCATTTTTCATCACCGAATCGAGAAACAATTTGGTATCATAATTACTCCTTGATTTAAATAACAAAGTATCTTTTACATTTAAAATGTTCTGAACCGAACCCATATAGTTGAGACTTGTTTTTTCGTACCATCTATCTGCAGTTGGCTTCCACTTTGGCTTAAAAGGTTGGAATGAAGCCACAGAAAAAGTCACATCTGGCAAAGTAACCGACATATCTCTGGTTTGGGTATTTTGAGAAGCCCTTGCATTGGCAGAAAGATTATACTTTCCCTTGCCCATTGATTGCGAAAAATTGATGGAAGAGTTTATGTTGTTATTAAAGGCAGTATTGTTATTGGTATAGGTATTAAATGCCAAATATTGGTTACCCACCAAATTTACATCTGCACCAAAAGAAGTTCCAGGCTTGGCTTTGCCATCCATGGTATGGCGCCAATTGATGTTAAAGGTTTTAAACTTCTCATAATTGGGATCCTCTGGCATGCCCGTTTTGTTGAATGCATAATTGGCGTTGAGGTTACCATTAAACTTATACCTTTTGGCATAATTAAATCTACCTCCCAATTGCCAGCTCAAATTGGCATAAATATCACCCAAAACGGCAAGATCGGCATTATCACCTAAACCAAAATAATAACCTCCCTGACGTAAGAAAAAACCCCTTCCGCTGGCATTTCCATATGAAGGAATAATAATTCCCGATTGCTGTCCGCGTTTTAAAGGAAAAATACCAAAAGGCACAAATAAGGGTGTACCCACGCCCATAATAGATAAATTAGCCGGACCCGTAATTACTTTTTTACCTGGGATTACTTTTAGCTTTTTTGCGTTGATAGCAAAATGTGGCTCATGCTCACTACAAGTTGTATAATAACTGTCCCTAATGTAAAAATTATTGAACTCATCGCGCTTTACCCTTTCACCCCTAATAAATCCCTCCCCTTCTTGTGTTCTAAATTCGCGCATGAGTCCGCGTTTGCTTGCATAGTTAAAAGTTACCTCATCTATATTGTAGGTTTCAGAACCTTGCTTAAAGCTTGGCGTATTAACAAGCTTTCCAAGACTGTCTTGTTCACCCACAGCATTCACAATATTCTTATCAAAATTTATTTTGATAACAGCCGATTTCATTTCATAACTATCAAAATTGATGAAAGCGTCTTTGTAAAGAACTGTCGTTTTTTCGCCAGCTAAATACACAATTGAATCTTTGGCGTTGTATTTGACCTTATTTTTTATGGCTGATTTGGTACGAGGCAAATAGTTGCTATCCACAATTGTTGAATCTGGGGCCAATAAAGCTACATTTCGGGAGCTATCTGGATAAATATAGGAGTTTGATTTTAAGGAACTTAAACCACTTAATCTCAATGCATTTGCGCTAATGAATGATTTTTGATTTAACTTTGAAACTAAATCAAAATTAGCAGCATAAATCTGATTATCACCCGATAAAATAAAAAACAGGTGTAAACAGAAAGAAAAGAGCCTCATCGGCGCTAAAGTTTGATTATATGAAAAAAGAGATTTCAATGTTGCGGACAAATCTAAATAAAGTAATGAACTTACCGAAATGGGAAAAAATTATGCCATTATTGGTTATTTTTATATTTATTGCTGCTACACCTCCCACTTCCAAAAAAATTTACAAGAAAAACATCGCCACCATTGTGATAGATGCTGGACATGGCGGACATGATCCAGGCTGTATTGCACACGGAGTGAAGGAGAAAGAAGTTACTTTGGCAATTGCACTGTCCATTGGTTCAAAGCTAAAAGAACAATACCCAGATGTTAAAATAATTTATACCCGCACTGGGGATAAATTTGTGGAGTTATGGGAAAGAGCTGCCATTGCCAATAGAAACAATGCCGATTTATTTATATCCATCCATTGTAATTCTGCCAAAAACACCTCCATTCATGGTACCGAAACCTTTGCCATGGGCTTGCACAAGGCCGAGGGAAACCTGGAGGTTGCCAAAAGAGAGAATGATGTAGTTTTGCTAGAGGACAACTATATCGAAAAATATGAAGGTTTTGACCCAAGTTCGCCAGAATCGCATATCTATTTTTCTTTGTTCCAAAACTCTCATATGGACCAAAGCATTAGGTTGGCAGCCAAGGTTGAAAAGCATGTGGCCAAAGCAGATGAAAGACCCTCGAGGGGTGTAAAACAAGCGGGTTTTGTGGTGCTTTGGAAAACTAAAATGCCAAGTATTTTGATTGAAACCGGATTTTTATCTAACAAGAAAGACCGCGAATTTCTAAGCAGCAAAGCTGGTGTTGATGAAATGTCGACTGCCATTGCCAATGCCGTAATAGACTATAAAAAATCATTTGAGGCAAACAGCACTGGTAAGAATAATTAGCAAACGAACTGAAATTGCTTATTTTTGCTAAAAAGAAAAAGTTTTGAAAGTCTCCAAAGAAGCTAAAATCGGATTATTTGCTGTTTTTTCATTGGCAGCTCTCTATTTTGGATATAATTTTTTAAGAGGAAAAAGATTTTTTTCTTCGTTAAACACTTATTACGCCACCTATGATAAAATAGATGGAATTGTTAAATCCACTCCCATTTATTTTAAAGGATTAAAAGTTGGGCAGGTAGAAAAATTAAGCCTCATAAGAACAGACAAGGCAAACAGAATTCTGGCCACCTTGCTAATCGACGATAAAATTCAACTCTCCAGAAGTTCTGAAGCTAAAATCGTAAGCATGGATTTACTCGGAGGTAAGGCAATATCATTAGGCATTCCTTCATTGGTTGATCCAATTTTTGAAGGCGATACCTTAATTGGTTCAGAAGAAACCAGCCTCTCTGCGTCTATCACCGAGATGATTACTCCTGTTAAAAACAAAACTGAGAACGTGTTGGTTTCTTTGAATAAGGTTCTGGGTGAATTGGAAAAAGTTCTGGAGAATGGTGGAACTAAAAGCCTATCTAGTGGCATAGATGATTTAGCAGGAATACTAGATAACTTGCGCAAAACAACGGCTCAGTTAGACCTATTAATGCAAAGTGAAAAAGGTAAAATTAGCAAGATTACCACCAACTTTGAAGCCATTACAGACAATATTAAAAGAAGCAATGCCGATATTGAGGCAAGCCTAAAGAACTTTAGAAACATTAGCGATTCTTTGGCTGCAGCGCCACTTAAGTCTACCATTGAGCAGTTAAACCGAACTTCCAATCAGTTGGCTAGTATCACCAATAAAATAGATAAGGGTGAAGGAACAGCAGGGAAATTAATTAATGATAAAGAGCTCTACGATAACCTCAATAAATCATCGTTTGAATTGCAATCCTTGTTAAAAGATTTGCATGAACACCCAGACAGGTATGTGCACATTTCTGTATTTGGTGGCAAAAAATCAAAGGATAAGAAATAACTACTGAATCAGTATTCCGCTCAATCTTTTTAATTCTACTTCACTTAATTTAGAATCGTAGGCAGCTTGTAACAATCTAACTACGGATTGAACCAAGGTGACTTGTGCAATGCGTAAATCGTTTATGCT
>JBILVK010000211.1:0-3417 GCA_044370475.1 Bacteroidia bacterium | reverse complement strand
TTTTTTAGCAAACGTGTCGCAGACTCCCTTTGAATATTTAATTCATGTGCAATCTCATCATGGTTAACCTGCAAAGTCTTGCTGCCTTTGGCATTGGATCGAGCCAAAAGATACTTCCATAAACGCTCATCCATATTTTGAAAGGCCAAATCATCTATTGATTTTAACAAACGCTCAAACCTGTTTTTATAAGTTGCCGCCATAAAATTGCGCCATTCTTTATACTGTTGCCACTCATCAATTTTTTGAATAGGTATGGCATACAATTCGGTGTCCTCTTCTGCTATAGCTTTAACCTCACTCGGACTATTAGCATTGCAGCAAGTTAGCGACATGGCGCAGGTTTCACCAGGCATTATATGGTATAGGAAAGTCTCATTGCCTTCATCGTTTTGCCTTAGCACCCTAATACATCCTTTTTTCACTAGTGGAATAAACCGTATAATCTCTCCCGCATTGATCAATGTTCCTCCTTCTGGAAGCTTCATGTGCGTAGTGCTTTGCTCAAAAGCTGCTTGCAAATTTCTGTCCTCAAAAATGCTGTTAATAGGCTCTTTCATTATTTATAAATAATTACCTCCAAAGTTAGTTAATTGGTTCAAACCAAAGAAATTTTTATGTGATGATTGTTACAAAATTGGGTGCCTAATATCACCTTGAAACCTGCTATTCCTCATTTTCTATGTTTTGGTTCGAACCGACCTTTGTTCTGTAATTCAATACACAATAAACAACGTTTTAAACCTAAAACCAAAATAATGAAAAGAATAGTCATTTTAGGAGCAGGAACAGCGGGAACCATGATGGCAAACCACTTGAACCATGAGCTCAAACATTCAGAATTTGAAATTGAAGTTATTGATGAACGCGAAGAACATCATTACCAACCTGGGTACTTATTTTTACCTTTTGACATTTATACGCCAGAAGATATCATCAAACAAATTGAGGACTTTATTCCTAAAGGTGTAAGATTAACCAAAGGTAGCATTAGTAAGATTGATACTGAAAGATGCTTGGTTAGCATGGAAGATGGTCGTGTGGTAAATTATGATATTCTTATCATTGCTACAGGTGCCAAAATTGCGCCAGATGAAACAGAAGGCATGTTGGGTTCAGAATACTACAAAAGTGTTTTCGATTTTTACACCTTCGAAGGCGCCCTTGCCTTGCGCGATAAATTAAGAGTATGGGAGGGAGGAAAATTGGTGGTGCATATCACAGAAATGCCAATTAAATGTCCGGTTGCTCCTTTAGAATTTGCGTTTTTGGCCGACTCCTTTTTCACCAACAAACACATGCGCGAAAAAGTAGAAATTACTTTTGTAACTCCTTTGAGTGGCGCATTTACCAAGCCTAAAGCAACTGAGGCATTAGACCATTTATTGGCAGATAAGCACATCAATATCGTGAGCGATTTTGCCATAGAAAAAGTTGATCAGGTGAATAAAAAAATTATTGACTATGGTGGCAAAGAAGTGGAATACGATGTATTGGTTACTGTGCCAACAAACAAAGGCGATGCGGTAATTGAAAGAAGTGGCTTGGGCGATGACCTTAACTTTATTCCAACCAACAAAGGTTCTTTGCAAAGTTTAGCTCATAAAAACATTTTCGTTATTGGAGATGCTTCAAATATTCCTGCTTCTAAAGCTGGTTCTGTGGCGCATTTTGAAGCTGAAATTTTAACAGAGAATATCAAGCGTTACATCAATGGAGAACCACTCAAAGAAGAGTTCGATGGTCACGCAAATTGCTTTATTGAAACCGGACATGGTAAGGCTTTACTTATAGATTTCAATTACAGTCATGAGCCAGTTGAGGGTACTTTCCCATTCCCTGGTGTTGGACCACTAAGATTATTAAAAGAAAGCAGAATGAATCACATGGGCAAATTGGCCTTTAGATGGATTTATTGGAACATGCTGTTAAAAGGAACACATATTCCGTTTGTATCTGCAACCATGACAGAAGCCGGAAAAGATTTTTAAATTTCAAAAAACCTAATTAAAAAATATATGGAAAAGATGATAGCAGGCAAAAATATTGCCGTAAATGAAGAAGGTTACTTAACAGATTTTTCTCAATGGGATAAAGCAGTTGCCGAAGAAATTGCAAAAGAAAATGAGGTGGCATTAACTCCTAGACATTGGGAAGTGATTTCTTATTTGCAAGGTGAACACAAAAATCAAACTCCACTCAGCATCCGTAAAATTGGAAAAAGCAATGTGGTAGACATCAAAGAATTTTATGAATTGTTTCCAAACGGACCTTTAAAAATTTCTACAAAAATAGCTGGAATTCCTAAGCCTGCCAGCTGCTTATAGAATTTAGATTTTTAAATTAATCACACTAATAAATAAAATTATGTCAGAGTATAATGGCGAAATAAAAAAGATGATGATCATCTTATCTAAAGCCACCTTAGAAAATGTTTATGCTGCTTTTGTTTTGGCCAATGGTGCTAGAATGGAAGGCATACAAGCAGAAATCTTCTTTACTTTCTTTGGTTTAGAGGCCATCCACAATAAAAAATTAGAACACCTTCACGTGGCAACCGTTGGTAATCCTGCCATGCACATGCCTACCATGTTAGGTGGTCTACCAGGAATGGAAGCCTTGGCTACCGCAATGATGAAGAAAGAAATGGAGAAAATAGACATGCCAGATATCCGCGAGTTCCTAGATATTCTAGTGGCTTCAGGTGTTAAACTTTGGGCTTGCCGCTTGGCAATGGATATGTTCCACTACAAAAAGGAAGATATGTATGAGGGATTAAGCGAGGTAATTACCGTTGGAGATTTCTATAAACAAGGATCAGGTCTTGGTACCCACATGCTTTTTGTTTAATCGATAATTATTCGTTTATAAGAGACTGTTTCCAAAAGAGACAGTCTCTTTTTTTTTCGGTCCGAACCAACAATTTTTCGTGAAGGAATTTGTCCTCCTAACCTTGACCAGCCAACAAAAACATAATTGCCATTCTTGTGGCAACTCCATTCTCTACCTGATCTAAAATAATAGAATGCTTGCTATCTGCAACATCACTGGTAATCTCAACTCCTCTGTTAATTGGCCCAGGATGCATCACCACAATCTCTTTATCTAAAGAATCTAGTCGAGCCTTATCTAAACCATACAACATACTATATTCCCTCAAACTCGGAAAATATTTAATGTCTTGGCGCTCCAATTGTATGCGCAACATATTGGCTACATCGCACCATTGCAGTGCCTTCATAAGGTCATGCTCAACCTTTACACCCAATGTGCCAATATACTTTGGTATCAGGGTGGTTGGACCACATACCATTACCTCCGCACCCAATTTTTGTAAGCAAATGATATTAGAAAGAGCTACCCTAGAGTGAGTAATATCTCCAACAATAACCACTTTTTTGCCTTTTACAGAACCTA